>DATJBR010000295.1:0-1808 GCA_035515255.1 Lysobacter sp.
TCCAGTTGCCCGACAGGTCAATGGAATAGAACGACGGGATCTCGCAGCCGCGCGGCGCATCGGTGCCGTCGGCAAACGAGTTGGCGCAGAAATCGTCACTCTCCGAAGTGATGTTCTTGAAGCTGCCGATGTAATTGGCGAGACCGCTCACGCTGAAGTCATTGAACTCCCACGTGGCCCCCAGATTGATCGGGTCCTTGGGCGTGCCGATGCAGTTGGTCACGTCGCAGTTGCCGTGCGTACCGGCGAACTGGAAGCGCGTCCCGTCCGCCTCTTCACGCTCGAACGAGTTGATCCGGGTCCACTGCAGGTCCAGGCCGAGCTTGCCGTAGTCGCCCAGATCCACATCCTGGCGGATGTCGAAATCCAGGCCCCGCACTGTGGTGGCGTTGGAGTTGACGTAGTCGACGCTGACCGCGAGCAAGGTCCCGCTGTCGGGAATGCCCGGAAGGTCGTTGTCGCTGCGGACCACACGCCCGTCGGCGATGGCGAGCTGGGTGCTGCCCTGGTTGATCTCGTTGGTGCGTTTGATCTCCCAGCCGTCCAACGTCATCGTCGTGCTCCGCGTGGGCTGCAGCACAAGGCCCAGCGTGTAGCTCTTGGACTCCTCGGCCTTCAGGCCGGGGTTGGGCGAGGTGATGATCGCGATGGCGGCAGCGCAGTCGGCATCGGTGGCGCCCGGTGCCGGGGTGCCGTTGGGGCACCGCACCGGATCGGGCGCGGTGCTGAACGCGGCAAGACCACCGTCGCCGGCCTCCGCGGGGTTCGGCGCGCGGAAACCTTCCGCATAGGTACCCCGCAACGCGATCCACTCCGCCGGCGTCCACTTGATCCCGAACTTTGGCGTGGTCGCGGTATCGCCGTCCTTGTACTTGTCCACGCGGAACGCACCGGAGAGTTCAAGCGTGTCCAACACCGGCGCCAGCAATTCCGCATAGGCCACGGCAACCTCCTGGCTGCCGCCGTAGGCAGAGAAGCCCAGGCCGATGATGTCGCCCGCATCGGTAAAGGTCTGCGGTGCCAGCTCCGCGGTCTGGCGACGGTACTCGGCACCCAGCGCCAGCCCCAGCGGGCCGCCGGACAGATCCATCAGGCTGCGCGATGCCTTGAAGTCGATCATGTCGAGCTTGGTCGACGCGTTGGCGCTGATCCTCGGCGAGATGAAGTCGTACAACGCCTGCGAGTTGAGGCCTGCGTCGTCGCCGATCCGCCAGTACCCCACCGGACTGTTGGGGTCGGTGAGGGCGGTCACGACGGAGCTGTACCGCAGGAAGCCCTGGCGCTCGTTCACCAGCTCGGTGGAGGAATGCAGGTACGCGGTGTCGATGCTCCACTCGCCCCAATTGCCCTTCACCCCGAACAACAGGCGCATGAAGTCGTTGGTGGTATCGGTCACCCGCGGCCCGACATCGAACGCGGAATAGCGCAGTCGTGCGGGGACACCAAGCGGGTTGTCGGGATGGTCGGCGCCCAACACCACGGCACCCGGTCCGCTGCTGGCGTTGACCGGTCCGCCCGGGTAACCCCAGGCACCGGAAACGCCAGACGGGGTGTTTTCGAAGGTGGTCTTCTTCCTCGAATAGCCGAGTTCCGTGTACATCTCGAAATCGTCCGAGAGTGCAAAAGTGGCACGCGCGAAGAAGTTGGCGAACTCCTCGCTCGGGCTCAGGTTGCGGAACTGGCCCGCCTGCCACAGGCAACCACCGCCCGGATCCGGCGGAGTGATGGAAGAAATCGCCGCGCACCCCGGCAGCGACTGGTACAGCCCGGTCGCAGGATCGCGGATGCTGCCCACCGGCGAACTGCCG
>DATJBR010000296.1:0-2278 GCA_035515255.1 Lysobacter sp.
GTCGAAGCGCCGGCGCAAGGTGTCCAGCGCGTCGTGGTCCTTCGTCGCGGCAGTCTGCAGGGCGCGCAGGATGAGGTCGTACTCGGCCGCCGACAGGATCACCGCCTCGGGCTGGTTGTGGTTGGTGACCACCACCTTGCCGACGCGGCCGACGGATTTCATGACTCCGCGCCAGCCGAGCTTCTTGACGTCCGAGGCCGGCGTGCGCGGGAGGTCGTCGAGTTCGTCGAGTTGGAGGGGCAGGGCCATGGCGGAACTCCGGAAGGGATGCGAGGCCATTGTACCCAAATTGGCCTTTATGGGTTGGCGATCATCGGCTGGCATGTCGGTGGCGGCAATGGTCGGTGCCGATGGGCCGCGATATCGGCACGTCCCGTCGGGGCGGGCGGCACCTCATTACTCCTTCAGCTTGCTGCAGCGCACAATAGGCGGCTTTTCCCTGCGAGGACCCGAGTTTTGACGGACAACACCACTTCGATCGCGCCAACGCCGGGGCGACCCAGTGTGGCCCTGATCCTGTTCGCGCTGGCGACCGGCGGCTTTGCGATCGGCACCAGCGAGTTCGCGATGATGGGCCTGATGCCCAGCCTCGTGCAGGGCCTGGACATCACCGAGCCACAGGTCGGGCACCTGATCAGCGCGTACGCGCTCGGGGTCGTGGTCGGCGCGCCGGTGCTGGCGATCCTCGGTGCGCGGTTGCCGCGACGTTCGTTGTTGCTGGCGTTGATGGGCTTCTACGCACTCGGCAATCTGGCGACCGCGTTCGCCCCGAACTACCACGCGATGTTGGCGTTCCGCTTCATCGCCGGCCTGCCGCACGGCGCGTACTTCGGCGTCGCGATGCTGGTCGCCGCCTCCATCTGCAGTCCCGACCAGCGCGGCGCGGCGATCAGCAAGGTCATGCTGGGCCTGTCGATCGCGATCCTGGTCGGCAACCCGCTGGCCACCTGGCTGGGACAGGCCCTGAGCTGGCGCTACACGTTCGCCCTGGTCGCGGTGGTCGCGGTATTGACGGTCGCGATGATCGCGCGCTTCCTCGCTGCGGATCCTTCCGAGCCGCGCCAAAGTCCGTTGCGTGAGATGCGCGCGTTCCACCAGTCGCAGGTGTGGCTGACGCTGCTGATCGGCGCGGTCGGCTTCGCCGGCATGTTCTGCGCCTTCAGCTACCTCGCGCCCACGCTGACCGAAGTGACGGGAGTCAGCGACGGATGGATCCCGATTGCGATGGCGGTGTTCGGCGTCGGATCGATCATCGGCAACCTCGCCGGCGGCTGGCTGGTCGACCGCCTGCAGTTCCGCGCCACCGCGGTGATCCTGGGCTGGTCGGCGCTGGTGCTGCTGGTCTACCCGTTCGCCGCGCACTCGCTGTGGAGCGTGCTGCCGGTGGTGGTCGCGCTGGGCACGATGGGCGCGCTGGCCCCGGTGCTGCAGACGCGGTTGATGGACGTGGCCGGCGAGGCGCAGACCCTGGCCGCCGCCTCCAACCACGCCGCCTTCAATGCGGCCAACGCGCTCGGCCCGTGGCTGGGCGGCATGGCGATCAGCGCCGGATTCGGCTGGACTTCGACCGGCTACGTCGGTGCCGCGACCGCGGTGGGCGGGCTGCTGATCTACGCATGGGCGAAGTGGGACGAACGGCGGCTGGTGGCGGTGGCCTGAGTCACTGGATCTGGCGATCCCCGGCCCGCGCGCATAGCGCTTGGGCGTTCGATCAGGCGCGAGCCCATGGCTCGCAAACGCCCGATCTCACCCCCCGCCTTCGCGGGGATGACGGGCAAAAGCCGGGTTGTTCAGACCTTCCCTGGATCACTTCGCCGCTGTCAGTGCGTCTCGACTGCACGGGGCCGCCGACGCTCCAGCCACCACAGCAAGCCGGTCACCGCGACGAACATCGACAGCCACGGCCAACGCGGGCCGGGTATCGGGATGGGAGACGTCGCCGCCGCTGCGGCGCTGCCGTTGGCGATGCGCAGCCAGGTCGCGTCGCGGGTTTGTTGCCGGTGCAGCGCCGGTGCGTCGTCGGGATCGAACACGTGGAAGGCCTGGACGGCATCGCCATGCCGAAGCTCGTGCCAGCCTGGTTGTTGCGGCCAATAGCCGGCGCAGTGGTCCGCTCCGGTGGCGGGGTCGATCTGCAGCGTCACCGTCGTGCCGTCACTGTCGCTCGCGCGCACTTCCGCCGTATCCGGCAGGCCGCAAAGGACCACGCGCTCGCCCGACCACGGCGTCGCCGGGTCGATGCGGACGGGGGCGGGCTGCGGCACTGCGCGGGCCAGCG
>DATJBR010000297.1:0-13079 GCA_035515255.1 Lysobacter sp.
GAGCACGTCGGCGATGCGGTCGGTGCCGAGCATCGCCATCATCAACCGGTCGATGCCCAGGGCCACACCGGCGCAGTGCGGCAGGCCCGCCGCCAAGGATGCAAGGAAGCGCTCGTCGCGCGGCGGCACGGCATCGCCGCGGTGCTCGCGGGTCTGACGGTCGCGTTCGAAACGCGCGCCCTGCTCCACCACATCGTTCAGCTCGTGATAACCATTGGCCAGTTCCAGCGGGCCCAGATACAGCTCGAAGCGCTCGGCGACCGGCGGCTGGCCGTCGCCGTCATCGCGCAGACGCGCGAGCGCGCATTGCGAGGCGGGGTAGTCGTGGATCGCCAGCATCCGGTCATCACGGAAGTCCGGTTGCAGGCGATGGGTCATCAGCAGGTCCAGCCAGTCGTCACGGGTCAGGCCTTGCGGATCGATGACCACGTCGCCCAGGGCATCGCGCAATTCGCTGTCGGTGGCAGTCATCGGGTCCACTCCCAGCCGCTCGCGGTAGAGATCGCGGTAACGGACCTGGACCAGCGGGACCCGACGATCCACCAGGGACAACGCCGCATTGATGACGGCCGCGGTTTCCTCGACCAGCGCGCGGTGATCCCAGCCCAACCGGTACCACTCGAGCATGGTGAACTCGGGGTTGTGGCGGCCACCCGCCTCGCCATCGCGGAACACCCGGCCCAACTCGTAGCAGTCGCCGAAGCCGGCCGCCAACAGTCGCTTGAGCGGGTACTCCGGTGATGTCCGCAGCCAGCGCGTACGCGGCGCGCCGTCGGTGCGGCCATTGAATGACAGGGAGAACGAGGCGATGTTCGGCTCGGTATTGCCGGCGACCGACATCACCGGCGTCTCGACCTCGACAACTCCTCGTTCGGCGAAGAACGTGCGGATGCGCGCATTGAGGGCAGCGCGCAGGCGCAGGGCGTCGAAGCTTGCGGTGGGTTGCCAGTCGGCGGTCATGGCTGCAGTTAAAACCCATGTAGGAGCGACGCAAGTCGCGAGTGCGCAAAGAATTGGATGTTCAGTGGATCACGACTTGCGTCGCTCCTACATGGGACTGCTGCAGTCATTCGTGTTCGGCCAGAAAGGCAAGCAACCGGGCCTCATCCCAGACCTCTACGCCGAGCTCTTCGGCCTTGGCGAGCTTGGAACCGGCGGCCTCGCCGGCCACCACGAAGCTGGTCTTCTTCGACACGCTGCCGGCGGACTTCGCGCCCAACGCTTCCAGGCGGACCTTGGCTTCATCGCGGGTCATGGCCGAGAGGGTGCCCGTCAACACCACGGTCTTGCCGTCCAGCGGGCCGGAGGCGACAGCATCCGCGGCCGGGATCAATGCCTCCAGCCGGGACAGGGCATCGCCACACTGCGCGAGCAGCTTCGCGTTGCCCGCGTCCTCCAGCCAGGCGACCAGCGCGGATGCGGTATCCGCCGGCAGGCCGGCGCTGATGAAGTGGTGATGCGGTGCATCCTGCAACGCAGTTGCGTCGGGAAACACGGCAGCCAGCTGGTCCGCGCGAATGCGGGTGAGCCTGGGGATTTCCAGATCGACCAGCAACGCCGCCAGCGTCAGGCCGTCCCGCAGCTTCGGTGATGGCAGGTGCGCATCGCCGATCGCCACGCCGCGCGCCAGCAGTTGATCGATGACCCGCTGGTTGCCAGGCTGGTCGAAGAAATGGCCGATCGAACGGGCCACTTCCCCGCCGATATCCGGCACGCGCTTGAACAGCGGCCACGGCAAATGTCGAATCAGTTCAAGGTCGCCAAACCACTGCGCCAGCGCCTTCGCGGTGCTCTCACCCACGTGCTGGATACCGAGCCCGAACAGGAAGCGCTCCAGCGTCGTGCGGCGGCTGCGGTCGATCGCTTCGATCAGGTTCTCGGCCCAGCGGGTGGCGACCTTGCCCGACTTCACCGTCTCCGGCGTGGTGCCAGCCCGCTCGTCGCCACGACGCTTCATTTCCAGCAGATCTTCGAGGGTCAAGCGGTACAGATCCGCCACCGAGGTGACGTAGCCGAAGTCGGACAGATCCTCGATGTAGCGCTCGCCCAGACCGTCGATGTCCATCGCCCGCCGCGAGGCGAAGTGGCCGATGGCCTCCTTGCGCTGCGCCGCGCAGGTCAACTCGCCCGAGCAGCGCCACACCACCCCACCTTCCTCGCGCAGGATTTCCGAGCCGCATACCGGGCAGTGCGTCGGCATCGCCCAGGCGGCGGCATCCGGCGCGCGCATGCCCGGCACGACGCGGACGATCTCCGGAATCACGTCGCCGGCACGGCGCACGATCACGGTATCGCCGACACGCACATCCAGCCGGGCGATCTGGTCGGCGTTGTGCAGGGTCGCGTTGGTTACCACCACGCCGGCCACCTGGACCGGTTGCAGGCGCGCGACCGGCGTCACCGCACCGGTCCGCCCGATCTGGACCTCGATCGCCTCCAGCACGGTCGACTGCTCCTGCGCCGGGAACTTGTGCGCGATCGCCCAGCGCGGCGCACGCGAGACGAACCCCATCTCGCGCTGGCCGGCGTAGTCGTCGAGCTTGTAGACCACGCCATCGATGTCGAAAGGCAGGCGATCCCGGCGCTCGCCCATGCGCCGGTAGTAATCGAGCAGGCCGCGGACACCGGCCACCACGCCGCTTTCAGCGCTGACCGGCAGGCCCCATTCGCGCAATTGCCGCAACGTCGCCGAATGGGTGTCGGGCAACGCGCCGCCGTCGACCATGCCGACCGCGTACGCATAGAACGCCAGCGGTCGCCTCGCGGTGATGCGCGGATCGAGCTGGCGCAGCGAGCCGGCCGCGCCGTTGCGCGGATTGGCCAGGACCTTGCCGCCCTCGGCCAGCATCCGCTCGTTGTAGCGCTTGAACCCCACCAGCGGCATGTAAACCTCGCCACGCACTTCCAGCACCTCGGGCCAGCCCATGCCGCGCAGTTGCAACGGGATCGCTCTCACTGTGCGCAGGTTGGCGGTGACATCCTCGCCGCTGGCACCGTCGCCGCGGGTCGCGCCCTGGACGAAGCGGCCGTGCTCGTAGCGCAGGCTGATCGCCAGCCCGTCGAGCTTGGGCTCGACCGAGAAAAATGGATCCTTGCGGCCGAGGTTCTGCTCGATCCGGCGCACGAAATCGGCGACCTCCTCCTCGGCAAACGCATTGCCTAGCGACAGCATCGGCAGCGCGTGGACGACGGTAGCGAAGGCGCCCGATGGCGCGGCACCGACGCGTTGGGTCGGCGAATCGACGCTGGCGAGCTCGGGGTGCGCCGCCTCCAGCTGCTCGAGTTCACGCAACAGCCGGTCGTACTCCGCGTCCGGAATCTCCGCGTCGTCAAGCACGTGATAGCGGTAGTTGGCGTCGTCAAGCTGGCGGCGCAGCGCGGCAATGCGGGTGGCGGGATCGGTGGTGGCAGGCATCAGGCGTCTATCGCGAAGGTTGCGGTCATTGGAGTCATCAGGCTGCGGGAGGCGCAATCGGATACCGCGAGCCTCCACAGGGTGACCGCGAAGGGGTGGAGGTCATGTACTGGTTGTCGCGTGAGCGCCTCAGCCCGCCTTCCGCTTGCGCATCCGTCCGATCATCGCACTCACCGCCACGCCGGCCATCGCGCCCATCAGGCCGTGGGCGGAGTTGAACCCGTCGATCGGATACCCGACCGCGATGCCCACTGCAAAACCAGCCAGGACGAACCCCGCATGCCGCCGCTGGACGATGAGCTGCCGGGCTTCGCGCGCACGTTTGCGCTGCAGCTCCTGCTGGATCTTCAGATCCGGCTCGAGCATGGCCGTGACGATGGCTTCGGCCTGGATCCTGTCCATGACGACGTGGTCCTTCTTGTGGTCTGGCGGTTTCATGCAGACGGCAACGCGTCTGCCCTAGGGCGGCTTACCAGCGCGCCGGTCTGGTCAGTGACGGTGCCTCGCGCTGGCGGTCGTAGGCGCGCAGTTCCTCGCGGATATGGCCGATGCGCTGGCGGCCCAGGTTGTTGCGTTGTTCGTCCAGGACGATGCCGCCGAGCAGTTCGGCCATGCGTTCGGCGGTCGGCAGCATGGTTTCCCAGGCGTCGAGGGCGGACACCGGAGCCGGCAGGGTCAGGAAGAAGGCGATCGCGGGCGTCTCCAGTTCCTGGATGTTCGCCATGTCGAAGTTGCCCGGCTTCATGATGTTGGCGACGCTGAACACGGGGCCGCGGTCGGACTGCTGTTCGACCAGGCGATGGAAGACACCCATGTAGCCGTACACCAGCCCCGCTTTTTCCGCCGCCACGACAATGTCCGGTCCGTGCAGTTTCTCGCCCGCGCGGGCGGCCAGGTACAGGGTCACGATCTTGTCGAATTCGTCGCTGACGCGGCGTCCGAGTTCGCCGCCGGCGGAGCCGTCGAGGGTGCGGTCGAACAGTTCCAGCTCGGCCTGGGCGGTGGCTTCACCTACGGGCGTTCCGGACTCGGCCAACTCGCTTTCCATCTGCTCGCCGAGGGTCGGTTCGCGGCGGGCATCCTCGCCCTTGCCATCGCGCGGCAGACGACGGCCCTGACCGGGCTTGCGGGGCCGGCCGAAGAACACGATCGCGCCGACCACGAACAGGCCGGCGATCAGGATGGCAATCCGCAGCAGGGTCTCATCGGACATCGGTTTTACTCTCCTGGCTCGGGCGGGGCTTCGTGGCAACAGGCTTCATGGAATCAGGCTTCATGGCGATGGACATCACGCGGCACCGACCAGACGGGTCGCCTCGGCCAGGTCGACCGATACCAGGCGGCTGACGCCCGGCTCGCGCATGGTGACGCCGGCCAATTGCTGCGCGGCTTCCATCGTCGCCTTGTTGTGGCTGACAAACAGGAACTGTACCTGCTCGCTCATCTCGCTGACCATCGCCGCGAGCCGGCCGACGTTGGCCTCGTCCAGCGGCGCGTCGACCTCGTCGAGCAGGCAGAACGGCGCCGGATTGAGCTGGAAGATCGCGAACACCAGCGCCACCGCGGTCATCGCCTTCTCGCCGCCCGACAGCAGCGAGATGTTCGACACCCGCTTGCCGGGTGGGCGCGCCATGATCGCCACGCCGGTGTCCAGCAGGTCCTCGCCGGTGAGTTCCAGATAGGCGTGGCCGCCGCCGAACAGGCGCGGATACAGCTGCTGCACGCCGGCGTTGACACGGTCGAAGGTGTCCTTGAAGCGGCCGCGGGTCTCGCGGTCGATCTTGCGGATCGCTTCCTCCAGCGTCTCCAGCGCAGTGGTCAGGTCGATGTCCTGCGCGTCCAGATACTCCTTGCGTTGACTGGCTTCGGCGTGTTCGGCGATCGCCGCCAGGTTGACCGGCTCCAGCCGCCGCAGTTTGCCGTCCAGCTCGTTGACGGTCCGCTCCCACGCCGCCGGCTCCATCTCGTCGGTCAGCGTATTGACGACGTCGTCGAGCACGAAGCCGGCCTCGACCACCGCCTCCACCAGCGCTTCGGCCTTGAGCAGGATCGCCTGCTGCTCCAGCCTGCGTTGGCCGATGCCCTCGCGCTGGGCGAGCGCCTGCTCGTCGCGCTGCTGGCGGGTCTGCTCGAACCGGCGCAGGTCGTTGTCGATGCCGTCCACCGCGGTACGCGCTGCAGCGAGTTTCTGCTCGGTCTGCACGCGCTGTTCCAGCGTGACCTGGCGCTGCTCCTCCAGTTGCACCACCGGGCTGTCGCCCTCGGCCAACTGGCTGGCCAGTTCGCCCAGGCGCGAGTCGAGCTGGCCGCGCTGGCCGCCCATCCGGTCCAGCGCCTGGGTCAGCGAGGCGACCTGGGCACGCTGCGACTCCAGCGTGAGGGCGAGTGCGTGGGCGGTGTCGCGGGACTCGCGGGCCATGGTGCGGGCACGGTCGCGGGCCTCGCCGAGGGCGCGGCGTTCGTTGTCGAGCGCGTGGCGGGCGTCCTCCAGCTCGGTCATCCGCATGACCGCTTCTTCCTGCCGGTTGCGCGCCTCGCGACCCTGCTCGCGGGCCGCTTGCAGCGACTCGGACAGCTGAGCCAGTTCCGCCTCGATCTTCTCGATCCGCCCACGCGCCGAATCCAGCCGACCCTGCTGGCTCTGCAACTGGCCGGCCAGTTCGGAGACGCCGCGATGGGCCATGTACAGGGTGCGCTGGGCCTCCTCGCGCTGCTGCTCGGCCGCCAGCAGGCGATCGCGCAACTGGGTCAGGCTGGCGTCGAGTTCGTGCTCGCGCGCCTGCAAGGTCTCGACCTCGCTGCGCAGCGACTGGATCTCGCGCTCACGCAACAAGGCACCCTGCTTCGCCGCGCCCGAGCGCAACACGCGCAGCCAGCCGGCACCCAGACGTTCGCCGCTGCGGGTGATCACCGACTCGCCATCGGCAAGACCGGCCAGCAGCGTACGCGCCGCCTGCAGATCCTCGGCACCATGCCACTGGGACAGGATCCGCCGGATCGCGATCGGCCCGCGCACCCGGGAGGCGAGCGAGGTCAGTGCGAAATCGACCGCATCGTTTTTTGCGGCGACCAGCGCCAACCGGCCTTCGCCGAGCTCGCCGATCGCATCGACCAGACTTTCCGGCGACTCCACCAGCACGGCTTCGATCAGCTGGCCCAGCGCGCTTTCGACCGCGTTTTCCCAGCCGTCCTCGACCACCAGCATCTCGCCGACGCGCGCAGCCGAATCCAGCCCGCGCGCCTGCAGCCAGCCCAGCGCCGCCCCCTGCTCCTGGCCCAACGCGGCGTGCTGCAGGGTTTCCAGCGACGACAGCCGGCCGCGCGCGGCCTGAGCCTGCTTGCGCACGTCGGCCAGCCCGGATTGGGCGGCACGTTGCTGCTCCTGCAGCTGGTCGACGCCGGCCTTCCGGCTTTCCAGCGCGTCGGTGAGGCTGTCCAGCGACAGCTTGCGGGTTTCGTGATCTTCCTCCAGCGCAGCGAAGGCCTCGGCCAGCGTGCCCAGATCCAGGCCGGCGCGCTCAGCGGTCAATGCCTCGCGGCGGCGGTCGGCATCCATCGCCTGACGATCGAGATGTTCGATGCGGGTGCGCTCGACATCCGCCGCGCGGGTGGCTTCGGACTGCGCGCGGGTGTGTTCTTCCCAACGCTGCTGCCACGCGGCCAGCGTCGCTTCGGCCTCGCGCAGGGCATCCTGCCGGGCGATGTCCTCCTCGCGCAGCTGCTCCAGCCGCGGCTCGTCGTGCTCGATCGCCGCGCTGAGCACTTCCAGCCGCGACTGGTCGCTGCCGATATGCTCGGCGATCTGCGCCAGCTGGCTCTGCGCCTCGTCACGCGCTTTGAGCAGGCGCGAGGACAGCTCGTGCTGGTGCTGGATCTGCTGCTCGATCCGGGCCAGCGCGCCGCCGACCTCGTAGCTCTCGGCCTGCGCCTTGTTCAACGCCTCGGCCGCTTCCTCGCGGCGCACGCGGCCGGTTTCGATCTCGCGCTCGGCCTCGCGCTGCTCGGCGATCAACTGCTGCAGGCGGGTTTCCTGCTGGGCCAGCTTCTCGCGCTGGGCCTGCAGCTTGCGGTCCAGGGCGCGGTGCTCCAGCGCCTTCCACTCCGCATCCTTGACCTTGCGTTCGGCCTGGATGGCCTGGTACTGCTCGGCCTGGCGGGCCTGCCGACGCAGGTGTTCGAGCTGCTTGCCGACCTCCTCGCGCAGGTCGCTCAAGCGGTCCAGGTTCTCGCGGGTGTGGCGGATGCGGGTCTCGGTCTCCTTGCGGCGCTCCTTGTACTTGGAAATGCCGGCGGCCTCTTCCAGATACACGCGAAGGTCCTCGGGCCGGGCTTCGATGATCTGGCTGATCATGCCCTGCTCGATGATCGAGTAGCTGCGCGGCCCCAGCCCCGTACCCAGGAACAGGTCGGTGATGTCGCGCCGACGGCACTTGGCGCCGTTGAGATAGTACTGGCTGGCGCCGTCACGGCTGACCAGGCGCTTGACCGAGATCTCGTCGAACGCGCCGTACTCGCCGGTGATGGTGTGGTCGGAGTTGTCGAATATCAGCTCGACGGTGGCCTGCGATACCGGCTTGCGCGACGAGGAGCCGGCGAAGATCACGTCGGTCAACGAGTCGCCGCGCAAACGGCTGGCCGAGCTTTCGCCCATCACCCAGCGCACCGCGTCGATGATGTTCGACTTGCCGCAGCCGTTCGGCCCCACCACGCCGGTCATGTTGGTCGGCAGGTGCAGGGTGGTCGGATCGACGAAGGATTTGAAACCGGACAGCTTGATCGTGGACAGACGCATGCGTCGCGGGAGCCTCTTGAGCGCCGCGCGGGCGCTGCCGTTGATATCGCTTGGGGTTTGATAAACCGGGGTTGAGACGGGAAAGGCCGGGAAGATCGGACCCGACTATTGCCCCGCCTGCCCGAAGATACGCGGTAACGCACGGGCCGTCGGCGAGTATAGCGGCCGGCGATCGACCGTCGCAGGTAGGGCGCCAAGCACGCAGGAGACTCGCCGATACCGCCATTCAGGTCCGCGACAACAGACCACCGGTCAGGGCAGGACCTGCTTGAACGGTCGCACCTCGGTACGCACGTAGACGCCGGCAGCGACATAAGGGTCCGCGTCGGCCCAGGCCCGGGCGGCTTCGAGCGATTCGAACTCGGCCACCACGAGGCTGCCACTGAAACCCGCCGGACCCGGATCTTCCGCGTCGACCGCCGGGCACGGTCCCGCCAACAGGAGGCGGCCCAGGTCGCGCAGGTCCGTCAGCCGGGCCAGATGCTCGGGCCGGGCGGCCAGCCGGCGGTCCAGGACATCGTTACCGTCATACCCTTCGATCACGTACCACATGCGTTCGGACTTCCTTCAGGACAACCTGATTCGGGACAGACTGAATTGTAGGCCACGCCTGCCTGCAGGCCGCTGGACAGCGCTTTCGCCACCCCGTAACCTACGGGCACCCTGAGGCAGGAAACAGTCAGCGTCCGGCATGGTCCCGACGCCATGACGTCCGTCAGTGCGATGTTCGCCAGCGTGACCTTCACCACCACGGTCGTTTGCCAGCGTGATGTCCGCACCCCGCGACCGGCACTGTCTTCCGCAACTCATGCTTTCACGTCCAGCTTCATACCCAGCGTGTCCCCACACTCTGGATGCTTCATACAGGTATGTTCCATACCGATTTCGGAACCTGGCCTCGACGCCCTGAAACCGTTTTCCGCCACGTCCGACGCGTGACGCACATGCGGGATCGCACCGACAGGTCGCACGAACCGGTATTGGCACAGCGCACGGATCCGATGCCGCGCCCCCGGCGCATCGTTCCGGCACCGCCCTTGGCAGTTCGCAGCACCGGCAGGCCGACGCCTGCAGCGCAACATCACTGATCCCGGCCGCATGATTCCGGTGCGATCAGAATTTTTCCGGGATTTGCTCCAGACAGTTCGCTTTCTTTCCGGACCGGATTGGCCGGCTTCCAATGAGACAACCTCAATTGACGGTTTCATTCGAAGCCTGGTAACGATTCCGCTCCACCAGTACTCGACACCGCAGCGCCACGACCCGGAGGGGTCGGCCCCGCATGACCAACGACCCCGCGCCCGGCGCGACCGCAGAAAACCTGGACACACCTCAACCTGACGGGGAAGCCCTGAAGCCGGCGCGTCCGCGCCAGCAGGAAATGCCGCTGGCGATGGTGCACGGCCAGCCGGTGCTGCAGATTCCGCAGGACCTGTACATCCCGCCGGACGCACTGGAAGTCATCCTCGACGCGTTCGAGGGCCCGCTCGACCTGCTGCTGTACCTGATCCGCCGGCAGAACCTGGAGATCCTCGACATCCCGGTGGCGGAGATCACCCGCCAGTACGTCGACTACATCCAGGCGATGCACCACCTGCGGTTCGAACTGGCGGCCGAATACCTGGTGATGGCCGCGATCCTGGCCGAGATCAAGTCGCGCATGCTGCTGCCGCGCGCGGTCGCCGAGGAGGACCTCGAGAACGACCCCCGGGCCGAACTCGTCCGCCGCCTGCAGGAGTACGAGCGTTTCAAGAAGGCCGCCGAAGACATCGATGCCCTGCCCCGTCAGGATCGCGACACGGTCCCGGTACAGGCTTTCGTGCCGGACCGGGCGTCGGTCAAGCTGCCGCCGGAGGTCGATCTGCGCGAGATGCTGCTGGCCCTGCACGAGGTGTTCAAGCGTGCCGAGCTGTACACCCAGCACGCGATCAAGCGCGATGCCCTCAGCGTCCGCCAGCGCATGGGCGAGTTGCTGACCCGGCTGGCCGACGGCGCCTTCCACCGCTTCGATGAACTGTTCGAGGCGCGCGAAGGACGGCTGGGCGTGGTGGTGACGTTCCTCGGCCTGTTGACGCTGGCCAAGGAGCAACTGGTCGACATTGTCCAGGAAGCACCGCTGGCGACGATCTACGTCAAATCGCTGGCGCTGGGCACCGATCCGTCGGAGATCCAGCTCAGCAGCGAGTTCGACGAAGCCGCCAACGACGACGCCACCGCGTAACCGACCTGGCACCACGACCTTCTTCCTTCCACCGAATCATCCATGGACCAGACCCTGATCACCCGAATCGTCGAGGCTGCCCTGCTCGCGGCCAACCAGCCGTTGACGCTGGCCCAGCTCAACGAGCTGTTCACTGCCGACGACGAGCAAGCCCCCGCCGCCAGCGTCGCCCAGGCACTGGAAACCCTGCAGGCAGATTGCGCCGGACGCGGTGTCGAGCTGGTCGAACTGGCCTCCGGCTTCCGCTACCAGGTGAAAGCCGACGTCCACCCCTGGGTCGCCCGCTTGTGGACGGAGCGCCAGACCCGCTACACCCGCGCCACGCTGGAAACGCTGGCGCTGATCGCCTACCGCCAGCCGATCACCCGCGGCGAGATCGAGCAGGTCCGCGGCGTGGCGGTCAGCAGCAACATCATCCGGGCGCTGGAAGAACGCGAATGGATCCGCGTGGTCGGCCATCGCGACGTGCCCGGCAAACCGGCCCTGTTCGGTACCACCAAGGGCTTCCTCGACTACTTCGGCCTCAAGCGTCTGGACGAGTTGCCGCCGTTGTCGGAACTCAAGGAGATCGGCGAGTTGGAGCCGCAGTTGCAGTTCAACGGCGAGGACGCCGCCAAGCCACCGCGCACGATCGACGCCGGCGGCATTGCCACCGATGCCGGAACCGACGACGGCCAGCACCATCAGGACACCCACACCGATGCCGACGCGGATACCCGCGACGGCACCACCGACCCCACCCCCGCACCTGTCGACGACAGCCACGGGAACGACGACACCGATGCCGACATCGCGCCGACACACGACGCGATCGACGCAGACGATTCCATCCCCGCCCACCCTGCCATCGAGACGATGGAAGACAGCGGACCACTCGAAGAGGACGACGCCGCACTGGCCTCGTCGGAGCAACAGAAATGACTGAAGAAACCCGCCGCAAGCTGTCACTCAAGCACGGCAACGACGCCGACGGCACCCCGCGCCTGCAGGAACGCCTGCACAAGGTGCTCGCCCAGGCCGGCCTCGGTTCACGCCGGGCACTGGAGCAGCGCATCGCCGATGGCTTGGTCAAGGTCAATGGCGAGGTCGCCCAAGTCGGTGTATCGATCGGCAGCGGCGACAAGGTCGAGATCGATGGCCGCCAGTTCGTCGCCAGCGCACTGACCGAACCCTCCCGCGTGCTGATGTACAACAAGCCCGAGGGCGAGGTCACCACCCGCGAAGACCCCGAAGGCCGGGCCACCATTTTCGATGCCCTGCCCGCCCTGAAGGGTGCGCGCTGGATCGCGATCGGCCGGCTGGACATCAACACCACCGGCCTGCTGCTGCTGACCACCGACGGCGAACTGGCCAATACCCTGATGCACCCCTCGTTCGAGGTGTCGCGTGAATACGTCTGCCGCGTGCGTGCGCCGGAAGGCCAGGACCACGTCGAGGACGCCATCGCTGACCGCCTCAAGCGCGGCGTCGCACTGGAGGACGGCCCGGCGAAGTTCGACGAGGTCGAGCGCATCGGCGGTGCCGACTCGCACGACTGGTTCCGGGTGGTGGTGAAGGAAGGCCGCAACCGCGAAGTGCGTCGCCTGTGGGAGTCGCAAGGCTGCCAGGTCAGCCGCCTGAAGCGGATCAAGTACGGCTCGATCGACCTGCCGCGTGAACTGCTCCGTGGCCAGTCGCAGGAGCTGACGACCGAACGCGTCGACAAGCTGCGCAAGGAGTTGGGGCTGGAAGACGGCGCGCCGTCGGCGCTGACCCTGCTGCCGGTGATCGGCCAGCGCAAGGCCGCCAAGTCGACGATCAACCTCACCGGTCGCGCACAGAGCCCCGGCTACGTCGGCGGCCATGTGACCGCTGCCGACGAAGGCCGCGAACTGCGCCGTTTCGACAACGTCCGCGAGGACCGCGGCCGTGGCCGCGGCGCGCCCAAGCGCCACGGTGGCCTCACCGTCAGCGGCGAAGCGGCGGCCAAGCAGTCGCAGCGTCCGTTCAAGCAGCGCGCCCCGAAAGGCCAGCAGCCGCTGCCCGACGGCAATCCGGCGGCGTTCCGCACCTGGTATGTGCCCGATGGCGTGAACACCGGCCCCAGCGGCCATCGCAATGCCGATGGCCGCGGCCCGAAGAAGCCGTACGGCAAGCCGGGCGGCGGTGGCGGCTATCAGGGTCGCAGCGAGCGCGGCCCCGGCGCGGGGGCTGGGTATCAGGGACGCAGCGAACGCGGTCCGGGTGCCGGCGCGGGACAAGGCCAGGGGCAGCGCAGTCCGCGCCCTTATGGCCACCCCGGCAATGCGCCGAGCTTCCCGTCCGACCACGCCAATCCGGGTGGCTTCAACCCCTACGGCGACAAGCCACGCGGCCCGCGCGGACTGGGCGGCAATCCCGGCGCGCGTCCGGGAGGCCCGCGCCCGCCCGGCGGCAACCGTCCGGGCGGTCCTGGCCCTCGTCCGGGGGGTCCCCGTCCGGGCGGCCCCCGCGGCGGCGGTCGCCCCGGCGGCGGTGGACGCGGTGGTCCACGCAGCGGCAGCTGAGTCCAAGGACGTTTGCACTGCAGCATGAAGCCAACGTCCATGGGTTCCCGCCTGCGCGGGAACGACGGACAAAAGCCGGATTACCCGGACCATTCCTGGCGAGAACGGGAACAGCAAAAAGGGGCA
>DATJBR010000298.1:0-3110 GCA_035515255.1 Lysobacter sp.
CACGCGACCACGCCCCAGCACACCTTGTCGGCCTACAGCGACAACGCCGCGGTGGTCGCCGGCTACAGCAGCCAGCGTTTCCGCCCCGACCCGCAGAATGGCCGCTATCGGACCGAGGCGCCGGTCGAGTCGGCGTTCTGCATCAAGGTCGAGACCCACAATCACCCGACCGCGATCTCGCCGTTTGCCGGCGCCTCCACCGGCAACGGCGGCGAGATCCGTGACGAGGGCGCGACCGGTCGTGGCGGCAAGCCGAAGGCCGGCCTGTGCGGGTTCTCGGTCTCGCACCTGCGCATCCCGACCCTGCCGCAGCCGTGGGAAGGCGAGCGTGCACTGAATCCGCGCATGGCCACCGCACTGGAGATCATGCTGGACGGCCCGCTCGGCGCGGCGGCGTTCAACAACGAATTCGGCCGGCCCAACCTGACCGGTTACTTCCGCAGCTTCGAACTCGGCGAGGGCAGCCATACCCGCGCCTACGACAAGCCGATCATGCTCGCCGGCGGTCTGGGTGCGATCGACCGGGTGCAGGTCGAGAAGCTCGGCCTGAAGCCCGGCCACGCGGTGATCGTGCTCGGCGGTCCGTCGATGCTGATCGGACTGGGTGGCGGCGCGGCCAGTTCGGTGGCGTCCGGCGACAGTCACGAGGCCCTGGATTTCGCCAGCGTGCAGCGTGACAACCCGGAGATGGAGCGCCGCTGCCAGGAAGTCATCGACCGTTGTGTCGCGCTCGGCGCGGACAACCCGATCGACAGCGCGCACGACGTCGGTGCCGGCGGCCTGTCCAACGCGATCCCCGAACTGCTGCACGACTCCGGTCTGGGCGGCGTGATCGATCTTGCGAAAGTGCCCAGCGACGACCCGTCGCTGTCGCCGATGCAGCTGTGGTGCAACGAGTCGCAGGAGCGCTACGTGCTGGGCCTGTCGCCCGACCGGGTGGCCGAGTTCGCGGCGATCTGCGAGCGCGAGCGCTGCCCGTTCGCGGTGGTGGGTTACGCCACGGCCGAGGAACGGCTGGTGGTGGGCTATGGCGCGACGGTGGAGTCCGTGTACGGCGAAGCCGCAGCGGGCCAAATGCCCGGCCCGGCGCAGCGCGCCGGGCGTTCGGATGAACCGCGCGGCAGTGGGGACGTTCCCGGCCCACAGGCACAGCCTGCGGGCGTTCGCGGGGGCGCGGAGCAGTGCTCCGCAAACGCCACCGTTCACCCCATCGACCTGCCGATGGACGTGCTGTTCGGCAAGGCGCCGAAGATGCACCGCGACACCCGCCGCCCGGCCGGGCCGGCGTGGCCGTCGCTGGACTGGAGCGGGCTGGATCTGCACGACGCCGCGTTGCGCGTGCTGTCGCATCCGACCGTCGCGGCCAAGCAGTTCCTGATCACCATCGGCGACCGCAGTGTCGGTGGCCTGACCGCACGCGACCAGATGGTCGGCCCGTGGCAGGTGCCGGTGGCCGATTGCGCGATTACCTTCGCCGATTTCCAGGGCTTCACCGGCGAGGCGATGGCGCTGGGCGAGCGCACGCCGCTGGCCTTGCTGGATACCGCCGCCGCAGCGCGCATGGCGGTCGGCGAGGCGATCACCAACCTGTGTGCCGCGCCGGTCGACTCGCTGGAGCGGATCAAGCTGTCGGCCAACTGGATGGCCGCGGCCGGGCACGACGGCGAGGACGCGTTGTTGTTCGATGCGGTCAAGGCGGTCGGCATGGAGCTGTGCCCGGAGCTCGAGCTCAGCATTCCGGTCGGCAAGGACTCGCTGTCGATGCAGGCGCAATGGGAATCCGACGGCGAGGTGCAGAAGTCGGTATCGCCGGTCTCGCTGATCGTCAGCGCGTTCGCGCCGGTGATCGACGTGCGTGCGCAGCTGACCCCGCTGCTGAGCCGCGACGAGGATTCCGAGCTGTGGTTGATCGGCCTGGGTGCCGGCAAGCAACGACTCGGCGGCTCGGTGCTGGCGCAGGTGTACCCGGACGCGGTGGCTGTTCAGAGCCCGCTGCCTGCGTTCGCGGGCCAGCGCTCAGAAGACGGTCGTCGCAATGCCGGCGTGCCGGACCTGGACGACCCCACACGGCTGCGGGATTTCTTCAACCTGATCCGCGATGCGCGCCAGGCCGGTTTGTTGCAGGCGTATCACGA
Organism: Lysobacter sp.; assembly: GCA_035515255.1. Classification (GTDB taxonomy): domain Bacteria; phylum Pseudomonadota; class Gammaproteobacteria; order Xanthomonadales; family Xanthomonadaceae; genus Novilysobacter. Next base: position 2,136 of record DATJBR010000298.1, read on the forward strand.
CCGTTCTGACGGCGGTGCGTTCGCGACCCTGTGCGAGATGGCGTTCTGCTCGCACCTCGGGCTGGAGATCAGCCTGGACGGCTGGGGCGAGGATGCGCTGCGCACCCTGTTCAACGAGGAGCTTGGCGCGGTCGTGCAGGTGGCGGCTGAGGACCGGGTCGAGTTCGCCGATCTGGTCGAACTGCATGGCCTGATCGATTGCGCCCAGCGCATCGCCCGCACGACCACCGCGCCGACCATCCGTGTCCACGAAGACGGTGGCGTGCTGGCCGAATGGCGCTGGGAAGCGTTGTTCGACGCGTGGTGGTCGACCAGCCATGCGATGCAGAAGCTGCGCGACAACCCCGAGTGCGCCGACGAGGAGCGCGCAGCCATGCGCGACTTCAACGCGCCGGGGCTGCAGCCGAAGTTGGGCTTCGATCCGGCCGAGGAGATCGGCGCGGCGTACATCAACCTGGGCCATCGTCCGAAGGTCGCGATCCTGCGCGAGCAGGGCGTCAACGGCCAGATCGAGATGGCCGCCGCATTCGACCGTGCCGGCTTCGAGGCGGTGGATGTCCACATGAGCGACCTGATCGCGGGCCGCAGCGATCTGGCCGGTTTCAAGGGCCTCGCTGCCGGTGGCGGCTTCAGTTACGGCGACGTGCTGGGCGCCGGTCGTGGCTGGGCGACCTCGATCCTGGAGCGTCCGGCGTTGCGCGATGCGTTTGCCGCGTTCTTCCAGCGCGACGACACGTTCGCGCTGGGAATCTGCAACGGCTGCCAGATGCTCAGCCAGCTCAAGCCGATCATTCCCGGCGCTGGCCATTGGCCGCGTTTCCTGCGCAACCGCAGCGAGCAGTTCGAGGCGCGGCTGAGTCTGCTGGAAGTGGCCGAGTCGCCGTCGATCTTCCTGCGCGGCATGGCCGGATCAAGGATTCCGGTGGTGGTGTCCCACGGTGAGGGCCGCGCGACGTTCGACAATCCGCTCGACCG
>DATJBR010000299.1:0-9591 GCA_035515255.1 Lysobacter sp.
GCCGTCGATCGTTTTTCCAGCGCCACGTAGGTGCTGCCGAACAGCAACTCGCCACCGTTCATACGGCCATCGAGGAGGACGCTGTCCTGTCCGCCGAGTCGGGCATCGACCGCGAAGTCCGCGTTGACACCTTGCGCGGCGATGCTGCCGTCGGCGGTATCCAGCGCTGCGGCATGCAGTGCGACCGGGCCGGCGATCCGCAACGGTTCCGCGTCGGCAGCCGTGACCGTCAATCGTGCGTCGCCGGTGCCGCCGACCAGCCGCGCACTCGACCAGGTCTGCGAGAGCAGCGCCTGCAGCCAGGCCAGTGGAATCCGGGTCAGGTCGATGTGGGTCACATCCGGCGTCGCGGTGTCGCGATGCAGGCCGATCCGGCCGCCACCATCCGACAGGCGGGCATCGGTCGTGGCCGCGCCGATCTCGACCGCCAACTGCATCGACTCGCCCGCGCTGCGCACCGGGCCGGCGCAGCGCCAGCCGCCCGCGTCATCGCGCTGCAGCGGACAGCGCCAGTCCAGATCGGTGAACCGGTACCCCAGCTCTGGAGCGTCCGCCCGCCGTGCACGCAATCGCAACTCGCCCTGCGTGGCTCCCGGCGGCCAGGCCAATTGCACCTGGACGCCCTGCAGGCTTGCGATGGCCGTATCGACCCGCTCGATCCGCGCCGTCAGCGTACGTGCCTGTGCGTCGGTCGCGGACAACACCATGAACACCATCCCGAGCAGCACCACGAACGCCCACGGCACGCGCCGCGCGACGGCACGCGGGTTCGACAGCGGGTGCGGCGGCAGGGATAGTGTGTGGCGGGCCATCGCCGCAGCATACCTTCCGCCCAAACCCGCCAGAGCATCGCGCCAATGACCACCACGCCGGCCCTGCCACGAATCCTGCTGGTCGAAGACGAACCCACCAGTTGCGCCTTCCTCGCCGCTGCCGCGCGTGCGGTTCCGGCCGAGGTGGATGTCGCCGACAGCATCGCCGCGGCGCTGGCATTGGCCAGGAGCGGGCGATACGACCTGTGGCTGTTCGATGTCACCTTGCCCGACGGCAACGGCAGCGACCTGCTCGCCCGCCTGCGGGACGAGCACCCGACGATCCGCGCGATCGCGCACACCGCGTCCAACGAACCGGAATTGCTGCGCGCACTGAGCCTGGCCGGCTTCGACGACGTGCTGGTCAAGCCGCTGCCGGCGACCGCTGTGCAGGCCGCCGTGCGACGGACCCTCGGTCTGCCCGTCGACGGCGTCGCCATCGCGGATGCCGCCGGGGCCCGACCGCTGTGGGATGACGAAGCCGCCGCGAACGCGCTCAATGGCAACCGCGCCCATATCGAAACATTGCGGGCGTTGTTCGTGGCCGAATTGCCGCAGGCGCGGCAACGGATCATGGACGCCATGCACGAAGTCCATTCCGATGCGGTCAGCGCCGAACTGCACCGACTGCGCGCCAGCTGCGGTTTCGTCGGCGCGACGCGCTTGGGCTTGCTGGTGCAGGCATTGCAGCAGGCGCCGCGCGACGCCGGAGTGCTCGCGCGCTTCGATGCCGCCGCTGGCGAGACGCTGGCGCAGTGGTCGTCCCATCCGGAGAGTCGTCCGCTCGCTCCTGCCTGAAGCGAGCGGTCTGATGCGAGCCCGCCCCTGAAGCGGATCCCCTGCTGCTGGTTCATCGACTCCGGCAAGAGCGTCGCCCTGTCGGGGTGCTTGCTGCCCGGTTCGGGCGACCATCCCTGGTCGCACTCACCGCCGCGGACCATCCATGGTCCGCTGTCCGCAACACCCCGCCAGAACGCCGCACCGGCCATTCATTGACCTGGTATTGAGAGGGTTTTTCCTTCGGCCACCGAGGAATCCCGGTGGCGGCTGCCGGGTGTCCCGATCACCAAGCGAATATCGTGGAGCGACTGAGCGGGATGCCCGGCAGGCGCTGCCCGTGCAATTACACGTACCTCGCTGTTGGAGCTGCCTGCCAGGACGCCTCATCGATCCGTGATTGATGTGGTTTCTGTTTGTCGCGGGAGTGGGGCGGTAGGCGTGCCGAGTAAAGACCGTGCCGAACCCTCATCCGCCCTTCGGGCACCTTCTCCCGGGGGGAGAAGGAAAAGTCAGCTGGGTGTCGTCGCTGATCGGCTTTGTTCTTCTGATTCCCCCTCAATCATCGGAGGACTCCGGTGGCGCCTGCCGGGTGTCCCGATCACCAGGCGAATATCGTGGAGCGACTGAGCGGGCTACCCGGCAGGCGCTCAGGCATCACTGCCCCGGGGTTTTGGCAGCACGGCCAGCATCTCCCAGGACTTCAGCCCGCGCGGGCCGAGATGATGCACCAGCACTTCGCGCATCACCCGTCGCAGGCCGGGCAGGTCGTCGGCCTCGGGAGGCTGATCGGAAGCCAGGGAAAGCAATCCGCGCCCGGTGGCCGCACCGCTGCGATCGCCATGGCCCCGGTCGCTCAATAACCGGCGCGGTCCGTGTTCGGGATCGACCCGGTAACGCGCGGCCGGGTCGATCGGCTCGCCATCGCCGTCGTGGCTCCAGTCGAAACCGACCCCGAGCGCATCGATCAGGTCGCGCTCGAACCGGCGCAGGGTCCAGGCCAGCGGCTCGGTCGCGCGCAGGCGTTCGCGGGCGATGGCATAGGCCACGAACAAGTCCGGCTGCGGCTCGTCACGCGGCGTCATCCGCAAGGTCAACTCGTTGAGGTAGAACCCGGCCATCATCGCCTGGCCGGTCAGCCGCGGCGCGGCATCCAGCGCCTCGACCGAGCGCAGTTGCGCCAGTTCGCCCTGCTGCACCGCTTCGATGCGGATCGACTGCAGCGGCTGCAGGGCCGCACGCAACGGATGGCGCTTGGCACCCCGCACCCCGCGCGCCACCAGCCCGATGCGGCCGTGGTTCGCGCTCAGCACTTCAACCAGCAGGCTCGTCTCGCGCCACGCACGGGCATGCAGGACAAACCCCGGTTCATCGGTCAGGCGCATGGAATGCAAAGGCGGTGCGCGCGCCCTGCTCCCGCTGTCGTGACTGTGCGGCGCGCCGGCTTGCGCGCGACGCGCGCGGGTTCAATCGTGATACCCGAACGCCCGCAATGCCGATTCGTCATCCGACCACCCCTCGCGCACCCGGACCCAGGTTTCCAGAAACACCTTGGCGGCAAACAGCTGCTCCATCTGGATGCGCGCGCGCGTGCCGATCTCGCGCAGGCGCTCGCCGCCCTTCCCGATCACGATCGCCTTCTGGCCGTCGCGCTCCACCCAGATCACCGCACCGATCCGCAGCAGCGGACCATCGACGATGAAGCGCTCGATCTCTACCGTGGTCGCGTACGGCAATTCCTCGCCAAGCTGGCGCATCAACTGCTCGCGGACCAGCTCGCCGGCCAGGAAGCGCTGGCTCTTGTCGGTGATCTCGTCCTCGGCGTACATTGCCGCCTGCTCCGGCATCAGGCCCAGCAACTGTTTGACCAGCGCCTCCAGCCCCTTGCGCTTGAGCGCGGAGACCGGATGCACGCCGGCAAACTCGCGCCCTTCGGACACCATCGCCAGATACGGCAGCAGTTCGGTCTTGTCCTTCAGCCGGTCGACCTGGTTGACCACCAGCACCACCGGCACGCCGGCATGGCTGAGGGCCTCGTAGGCGAAGGTGTCGGATTCCTCCCACTTGCCGGCGCGGACCACCAGCATCGCGGCATCGACGCCTTCCAGCGCGCCGCGTGCCGCCCGGTTCATCCAGCGGTGCATCGCGGTGGCGGTGGAACTGCCCTGGTCACGGTGCAGGCCGGGAGTGTCGACCAGCAGCAACTGGCCTTCCGGGAAGGTCGCGATGCCCAGCAGGCGATGGCGGGTGGTCTGCGGACGCGAGGAGACGATGCTCACCTTCGCGCCGACCAGCGCGTTGGTCAGGGTGGATTTGCCGACGTTGGGACGGCCGATGACGGCGACGTGGCCGCTGCGGTGAGATGGGTTCATGGGGGGATTGTAGAGGGAGCGAGGTGAGTCGCGACCCACCGGCGATGAAATCTCTTTGGCAGGAAAAGCCGCCGCAGGTGATTGCCGAAGCCCCGATCAGGAAACGGCAAGCGCCGCCAGCGCGGCCTCGGCGGCGGCCTGCTCGGCGCTGCGGCGGGAGCTTCCCTCGCCTTCGCTCAGCAGCGGCGGCTGGATCAGGGTGCAGGTGACCCGGAAGGTCTTGGCGTGATCCTCGCCGCCTTCGGCGACCAGCTCGTACACCGGCAGCGGCTTTTGCCGGCCCTGCAACCATTCCTGCAGGCGCGTCTTGGCGTCCTTGCCGACCTTGTGCGGAGGAGGCAATGCCTCCATCGCCTCCGCAAACCAAGGCATCACCACCGATCGGCAGGTATGGAAGTCCGCATCCAGGTAGATCGCCGCGACCACCGCCTCCAGCGCATCGGCGAGGATCGAGTCGCGCCGATGCCCGCCGGTTTTCATCTCGCCCGGGCCCAGCGTCAGGCGTTCGCCCAGCTCGAGCGCGCGCGCGATCGGCGCCAAGGCGGACTCGCGCACCAGCTCGGCGCGACCGCGGGTCAATGCGCCTTCATCGGCCTTGGGCCAATGCAGATACAGCGCCTCGGCCACGAACAGGTTGACCAGCGCATCACCCAGGAACTCCAGGCGTTCGTTGTGCGGGGCACCGGCGCTGCGGTGCGTCAGTGCCTGCGCCAGCAACTCGGGCCGCGCAAACACATGGCCGATCCGGTCTGCCATCGCCTGTTGCTGCTCAGTTGCCCGCGCCGCGGCGCAGTTCCTTCTCGGTGCTGAACCTGCCCACCACGTCGAGGTTGGCGATCAGCGGCTTGCGCACCTCGTACTCCACCGTCACCAGGTAGCCCGAGTCCTTGCGCACGACCTTGATGTCGGCGGGTTTGACGTTCTCGGAATAGTTGATGTTCATGCGGCGGAAGAACATGTCCTTGATCCTGGCCGGCGACTCGTCGGTGACCCCCGGCTCCTTCGCGATGCCTTCCAGTGATTGCTTGACCGAGTAGTACTCCGAATACATCGGAATCACCTTCATGCCCATGAAAATGAACACACCCGCCACGCCCAATACGATGATGAAACCGATCAAGGTGATGCCACTTTGCTTGTGCTTCATGCCGTTTTCCCCCGGTGATTGTTTCGCACGCCACTGACGACGCGCACTCCCCACATGCCCCGCCCCCATCCTGGCGGAAGTGTCTTAGCGGATCCGCTCGCCAATGCGCGAGAAGTCGATTCCGCCGTCGATGTTCATCCAGATCAGGAACGCCTTGCCGCGCAGATTCTGCTCCGGCAGGAAGCCCCAGTATCGGCTGTCTTCGCTGTTGTCGCGATTGTCGCCCATCACGAAATACTCGCCTTCCGGCACCACCCACTCGCCTTCGGCGGGATCGCGGAATGGCAACCCGGTGCGCTCCAGCACCCGGTGCGGGTGATCGGCCAGCAGCTCGCGAAACTCCTCGGCGCCACTCATCTCCGTACCGTTGCCGCGACCCTGATAGCGGCCCAGCGACTCGTAGGCCACCGGAACGCCGTTGATGTGGACCTGGTTGTCGTAGTAGCCGATGCGGTCCCCCGGCAGGCCGATCACGCGCTTGATCCAGTCCTGGTCGGGATGGTGCGGTGGGCGGAACACCACCACCTCGCCACGTTTGGGCTCGCCGATATCGACGAACTTCCTGTTGCTGATCGGCAGTCGCAGGCCGTAGGAGAACTTGTTGACCAGGATGAAATCGCCGGTCAGCAGGGTCGGCATCATCGAATTGGACGGGATCCGGAATGGCTCGGCAATGAAGCTTCGCAGTACCAGCACCGCCAGCAGCACCGGGAAAAACGCCTTCGCATAATCCACATACCAGGGCTCGGCACCGTCATCGAGCAGCCCCTGATGGGCGGCGCGGCGCTTGGCCAGGACCAGCTTGTCGAGCAGCCAGATCAGTCCGGACAAGAAGGTGAGCACCACCAGGGCGATTTCGAACCAACGCATGCGTATTCCTTTCGTCTGTCGTCGACGGCTGCCGACGGTTGCCGGTTACTTGTGGTCGTTCTGCAGCACCGCCAGGAACGCTTCCTGCGGGATCTCCACACTGCCGACCTGCTTCATCCGCTTCTTGCCCGCTTTCTGCTTTTCGAGCAGCTTCTTCTTGCGCGAAATGTCGCCACCGTAGCACTTGGCCAGCACGTTCTTGCGCATCGCCTTGACCGTACTGCGGGAGATGATCTGCGAGCCGACCGCGGCCTGGATGGCGACATCGAACATCTGCCGCGGAATCAGCTCGCGCATCTTTTCGCAGATTTCCCGGCCGCGCCGGTCGGCGTGGGCACGGTGGGTGATGATGCTCAGCGCATCGACCTTGTCACCGTTGATCAGGGTGTCCACGCGCACGAACGGGCCGGCCTGGAACCGCACGAAGTGGTAGTCCAGCGAGGCATAGCCGCGCGACACCGACTTCAGGCGGTCGAAGAAGTCGAGCACGACCTCGCTCATCGGCAGTTCGTAGCTGACCTGCACCTGGCTGCCCAGGTAGGTGATGCCGATCTGGTTGCCGCGCTTCTCCTCGCACAGGGTGATCACGTTGCCGACGTAATCGGGCGGGGTGAGGATGTTGGCGCGGATGATCGGCTCGCGGATCTCCTCGGTCAGGTTGGCTGGCGGAAGCTTGGCCGGGTTGTCCAGCGACAGGATTTCGCCGTCGACCTTGAGCACCTCGTACACCACCGTCGGCGCGGTGCTGATGAGGTTGAGGTCGTACTCGCGCTCCAGCCGCTCCTGCACGATCTCCATGTGCAGCATGCCCAGGAAGCCGCAGCGGAAACCGAAGCCCATCGCCTCGGAGGATTCGGGCTCGAAGCGCAGCGCGGCGTCGTTGAGGCGCAGCTTGTCGAGCGCCTCGCGCAGGTCCGGGTAGTCGTCGGCATCGACCGGAAACAGGCCGGCGAACACGCGTGGCTGCATTTCCTGGAATCCCGGCAGGGGTTCGGCGGCGGGGTCGGCCAGCAGGGTCAGCGTGTCGCCCACCGGCGCGCCGTGCACATCCTTGATGCTGGCGTTGATCCAGCCCACCTCGCCGGCGCGCAGGACGGGCATGTCCTTGCGCTTGGGCGTGAACACGCCGACCTTGTCGACCAGATGCCAGCGTCCGGTGGACATCACCAGGATCTTGTCACCCGGTTTGATCTCGCCCTGCATCACCCGCACCAGCGACACCACCCCCAGGTAGTTGTCGAACCACGAGTCGATGATCAGCGCCTGCAGTTTGTCGGTGTCGCGCGGCTTGGGCGGCGGAATGCGGGTGACGATCGCTTCCAGCACTTCCTCGACGTTCAGGCCGGTCTTGGCACTGATCGCAACCGCATCGCTCGCGTCGATGCCGATCACCGCCTCGATCTCGGCCTTGGCGCGGTCCACGTCGGCGGTCGGCAGGTCGATCTTGTTGATCACCGGAATCACTTCCAGCCCCTGCTCCACCGCGGTGTAGCAATTGGCGACCGACTGCGCCTCCACGCCCTGCGCCGCATCCACCACCAGCAGCGCGCCTTCGCAGGCGGCCAGCGAGCGGCTGACCTCGTAGCTGAAGTCGACGTGGCCGGGCGTGTCGATGAAGTTGAGGTGGTAGGTCTTGCCGTCGCGCGCCGTGTAGGGCACCGACACCGACTGCGACTTGATGGTGATGCCGCGCTCACGCTCGATCGGATTGTTGTCGAGCACCTGCGATTCCATCTCGCGCGCCGTCAGGCCTCCGCACATCTGGATCAGGCGATCGGCCAGGGTCGACTTGCCGTGGTCGACGTGGGCAATGATGGAAAAATTTCGTATCTGCTGCATGCGATCGGCAACGGGCCCACGGCCAGGAAAGTTAACGCGCGATTATCGCATACGCCGCCACAACCGCTCCGGCGCCCCGCAAATGCAGGGGGCTCCGGTTGGCGCGGCGCGGCACGATCGCCGCGCTACGCCTGTTCAGTGCGAGGCAGGCTCAGCGAGTGGAGGCGGTCACGGCGATGAACTGGGTGTTGCCGCCGCGGCGGATCAGCAGCATCACCGTGTCGCCCGGCTTGACCCCGGCCAGCTTGCGGTCCAGTTCAGCCGCGCTGCCGACGCTGTCACGACCCACCGCCACCACCACATCGCCTGCCGCCACGCCGGCCTCACGGGCGACATCACCGATATCGACCAGCAACACGCCTTCATCGTCACCCAACCCCAACTGCTGGCGCTGGGCCGGCGCAAGGTCTCGACCGACCAGACCCAGCGGATTGCTGCCGGCCAGCGACTTGGCCGCCGAACCCGGCGCGGCATTGCCATTGGACGCGGTCACGGCCTGCGCCTCTTCGCCTCCGACCACCACCTCCAGCTGGCGGGTCTTGCCGGCACGGAACACTTCCAGCCGGGCCTTGCTGCCCGGAGCGATCGCGCCGACCAGCGGCGGCAGGTCGCTGACATCCATGACCGGGGTGCCATTGAACGAGCGGATCACGTCCATGCGCTCGATGCCCGCTTTCGCGGCGGCGCTGCCGGCCTGGATATTGGTGACCATCGCGCCGCGGCTGTCGGGCAGGCCGATCGCCTTCGCCGCCTCAACGGAGACCGGCATGATGTTCACCCCGAGCATGCCGCGGCTGACCTTGCCGGTGGCCTTGATCTGCTCGAACGCGCTCATCGCCAGGTCGATCGGGATCGCGAAACTGACGCCCATGTAGCCGCCGGAATTGGAGAAGATCTGCGAGTTGATCCCGACCACCTCGCCGGAGGTGTTGAGCAGCGGACCGCCGGAGTTACCGCGGTTGATCGCCACGTCGGTCTGGATGAATGGCACATACTGCTGGTTGGCATACGGGTTGGAACGGCCGACCGCGCTGACGATGCCGGCCGTGACCGAGTGGTCCAGCCCGAACGGCGAACCGATCGCCACCACCCATTGGCCCGGCTCGACCGCGGCCGAGTTACCTGCGCGCAACCAGCGCAGGTTGTCGGCCTTGATCTTGAGCACCGCCACGTCGTACTGCTCGTCGCTGCCAACCACCTCGGCCTGGAACTCGCGCCGGTCCGACAGCGTCACGGTGACCTTGTCGGCACCGTCGACCACGTGGAAATTGGTCAGCACGTAGCCGTCGTCGGAGATCAGGAAGCCGCTGCCGAGCGAGGTGCCGCCGCCCTGCGGCTCACCTGGGCCGCCCGGGCCACCCGGAAAGGGCATGCCGAAGCGCCGGAACAGTTCCTCGAACCCGTCCGGCAATCCCTGCCCGCGCGAATTGCCCTGGCGTGGCACCGGCATCGTCTCGGCACTGATGTTGACCACGGCCGGACCGACACGCTTCACCAGCTGGGTGAAGTCCGGCAGTCCGGTGACCAGCGGTTGCGCCGCCGGCGGAGTGACCGCCTGCGAGGCGACGGCCGCCGTGGCCGGCGATTGTTGCGCCGTGCAGGCGATGGGCAGCGCAGCGGCAAGCACGCCGAGCAAGGCGATGGAGCGAAGCGGACGGTTCATGGAATCGGCCTCCGGTTACGAGTGGGAAGAAAGATTTTCAACAGGGTCGACTGCCCCCTCACGCAAGGTCGCGGCACACGCTGCCGGCACTGCGGGACATCGACCATGAGC
>DATJBR010000300.1:0-5026 GCA_035515255.1 Lysobacter sp.
TTCCGGATCGATCACGAAGGTACCGCGATCGGCCAGGCCGGCTTCCTCGATCATCACGTCGAAGTTGCGGCAGATCGTGCCGGTCGGGTCGCCGACCATCGTGTACTCGATCTTCTTGATCGCCTCGGAGGTGTCGTGCCAGGCCTTGTGGGCGAAATGGGTGTCAGTGGAGACCGAGTAGATCTCGACGCCCAGCTTCTGGAACTCGGCGTAGTTGTCGGCCAGGTCTTCCAGTTCGGTCGGGCACACGAAGGTGAAGTCGGCCGGGTAGAAGAACACCACGGACCACTTGCCCTTCAGGTCGGCGTCGGAAACCTTGATGAACTTGCCATTCTTGAGCGCGTCGGCGGTGAATGGCTTGATTTCGGTGTTGATCAGAGACATCGATGAATCCTCGGTTGGAGTGGATGGAGGGGAGAGAGTGGGGCCATCCTAGTGCTCCCTATTGAATCATTCAAATCGATTGATTTTATCTATTCAATAGGTTCTGTCTATCGGGTTGAAGCCCGTTGCTTTGGTTGAATCGCAACGCATGGCAGCCATGCAGGTACAAAAGCGTTTGAGCGCCTGCATCTGGCGTGGCTCAAAGCACCGCGGACGTGCTGTCGCGGTGCCGCCGACATCGTGGCGATGGCGGCGTTTATCAAGCTCATCTTCCTGCCGCGTCGGCTGCAGCGGGACACTTGACGTCTGCTGTTGTGGTGTCGCGAGGGTCGCGTACGATTCGCCGCGTTGAAAGCCGCTCCGGCGAAAGCGGACGCAGGGGCGGCGTCACCTCCTTGGAAAATCTGCTTGGGAATCACAACCGCATGGCCCGGATAGATGAAAGCTTGCGTGCGGCGCGCTCACGGACCGGGCCGGGCGATGCGGAATGGTTGCTTTCCCACGTGCTGGGGCAGTCGCGTGGGTGGTTGTATGCGCACGGCGACGACGAACTCGACGCCGCTGCGGAGGCGCGCTTCGCCGAGTTGCTCGCGCGCCGGATTGCCGGTGAACCGGTGGCGTATCTGGTGGGACGGCGCGGATTCTGGTGCTTCGACCTGAAGGTCACCCCCGCGACCTTGATCCCCCGTCCGGAGACCGAATTGCTGGTCGAGCTGGCACTGGAGCGGTTGCCGACCGGCCAGGTGCTCAGCATCGCGGACCTGGGCACCGGCAGCGGTGCGATTGCGCTGGCATTGGCGCACGAACGTCCCGATGCGCGGGTCATCGCCACCGATGCCAGTGCCGCTGCGCTGGCGGTGGCAAAAGACAACGCGCGCGCGCTGGGGTTGGAGAACATTGTCTTCCTCCAGGGCGACTGGCTCGCTCCGCTGAGGGGTGAGGCTTTCGACCTGATCGCCAGCAATCCGCCGTATATCGCTGCCGCCGATGCGCATCTGGAGCAGGGCGACCTGCGCTTCGAGCCACCCGCCGCGCTGGCATCGGGTGTCGACGGACTGGAAGCGATCCGCGTGATCGTGCGCGATGCGCCGTCGCACCTGGTGTCGGGCGGCTGGCTGCTGCTGGAACACGGCTGGGAGCAGGGCGAGGCCGTGCGCGAACTCTTGACCGGCGCCGGCCTGATCGATGTCGGCACCGCGCGTGACCTGGAGGACCGCGATCGCGTCAGCTACGGTCGGCTTGGTGGGGCGGTGCGGGATGCTGCGGGCGTCCACGACGCTGGTTAGACTCGATGGCCCCGTTTCTGTGGAGCCCATATGCGCACCCTGTACCCCGAGATCCAGCCGTACGACACCGGAACCATAGAGGTCGACGACCGCCATACGCTGTACTACGAGCAGTGCGGCAACCCCGACGGCAAGCCGGTGGTGCTGTTGCACGGCGGCCCTGGGGGCGGTTGCAGCGACAAGATGCGCCGATTCCACGACCCGGCCAGGTACCGGATCATCCTGTTCGACCAGCGCGGCAGCGGCCGCTCCACGCCTCACGCCGACCTGGTGGACAACACCACCTGGCATCTGGTGGAGGACATCGAGAAGCTGCGGCTCAAGCTCGGGATTGAGCGCTGGCAGGTGTTCGGCGGCAGCTGGGGCTCGACCCTGGCGTTGGCGTACGCCCAGAAGCACCCCAAGCGCGTCACCGAGCTGGTCCTGCGCGGCATTTTCATGCTGCGCCGCTGGGAGCTGGAATGGTTCTACCAGGAAGGTGCCAGCCGCCTGTTCCCGGAGCCTTGGGAGCAGTACCTCGCCGCGATCCCGGTCACCGAGCGGCATGACCTGATCAGCGCCTTCCACCGCCGCCTGACCAGTACCGATGAAGCGACCCGGCTGGCGGCGGCGAAAGCGTGGAGCGTGTGGGAAGGCGCGACCAGCTTCCTGTACGTCGACGAGGACTTCACCACCAGCCACGAGGACCCGCAGTTCGCCCTGGCGTTCGCGCGGATCGAGAACCACTACTTCGTCAACGGCGGTTTCTTCGAGGTCGACGACCAGTTGCTGCGCGATGTGGGCGCGATTGCCGACATCCCCGGCGTGATCGTGCACGGTCGTTACGACGTGGTCTGCCCGGTGCAGAACGCCTGGGACCTGCACAAGGCCTGGCCAAAGGCGGAACTGACCATCACCCCGGGCTCCGGGCATTCCGCGTTCGAGCCGGAGAACATCGACGCCCTGGTCCGGGCGACCGACGGTTTCGCATAGTCGGATAAAACTGGAATGCCAGCGACCTCGCCGCACCACGGCGGGGTCGCTGGGAGCGGCGCAAGTCGTGACCTGCATTGGCGGCTCAATGCGCGCAGGTCAAACCCATTACTTCGTCAACGTCTGGAGAGCCGGGCTCGCGCCGCGCCGCATCGACCCGCTGACCTCCAGCGGCAATCTCGCCGCAGTAGTTCCGCGAACGGGGGCACTTACGGCTTGGCCGATGACCCGTCCGGATTCCTGTCGATCATCCACAGTCCCGCCCACAGCTTCAGGTCCAGCTCGAAACCCTCGCGCTGTTTCTCCATCAGCCATGCCGGTGCGTGTTCGCGCGGCACCTTGTGCACGGTGATGTCCTCGCTGTCGGTGCCGCCGCCTTCGCCCACCTTGGTCAACTCCAGCGCACGCACGAATGCGATGCGCTCGCTGCTCATCCCCGAGGAAGTCGGTCCGGTCAGCAGCACGTCGACGCGACCGGGTTCCCAGCCGGTTTCCTCGACCAGCTCCCGATGCGCGGCGCTGGCCAGGGTGTCGTCGGCGTGGTCGTCGCCGACCAGACCGGCGGGCATCTCGATGGTGCGTGCGCCCAGCGGCACCCGGTACTGCTCCACGAACAGCACGTGGTCGTCGGGCGTGACCGCGATGATGATCACCGCCATGCCCTTGCCGTGGGTGCGCTCGGCGTATTCCCAGCGACCGCGGCGAACCATGCGCAGCCACTGGCCGTCATAGAGGATTTCGGGTGCTTCATCGTGATCGTTCATGGGCTGGTACTGACCTCGATGCGTGGGCCGTGGTGGGTTGTCGAATCGTAACTGCGGCTCGCATCGGGATGCCATGGCAGGCGGCGACGTTGCCTGCGATGCCTGATGTCGCCGCTAGGCCGGCATGAATGCCAACCCGGCAGCGTCGTGCAGCCGTCGTCGGGTCATCGGGCCGAAGCCCAGGTCCTCGCACAAGGCCGCCAGGTCGATGCCGTCGGCGTCGCCGCGGGCAAAGTGGGTATCGCTGCCAACCAATGGCACGTCGCAGGCGATCGTCGAGAGTTGCCGGCACAACAGGGCGAGTTCGCGATTGGCGCGCAGCCGGGTGGCACAGCTCGCCGCGCCGCGCAGGCGCAGGTACGGCACTTCGTCGATGCGGGCCAGCAGGGCGTCCAGGGTGTCGAAGTGGGCCAGCAACGCGGCCGCGGTCTTGGCGCCGATGCCAGGCACGCCGGGGATGTTGTCGACCGCATCGCCGGTCAGGGCGAGGTAGTCGGCCATCTGGCGTGCCTCCACCCCGTGCCGCGCGGGCACGCCGTCCGCCCCCCAGCGCTGGCCGCGGGCGAAATCCCACTGCTCGTCGTGATCGCCCAGCAGCTGGGAAAGGTCCTTGTCGGCCGACACGATCACCGACCGGAAACCCTGCCTGCGTGCCCCGATGCAGGCGCTGCCGATCAGGTCGTCGGCCTCGTACTCGCGGTGGCCCAGCACGCTCAGTCCAAGCGCGACGCACAGCGCGCGGCAATGGCCGAACTGGCGCTTGAGTTCTTCCGGAGCCGGGTCGCGGTTGGCCTTGTAGGCCGGATACAGCGTGTTGCGGAAGCAGGAATCCAGCGCCTCGTCGAAGGCGATGGCAATGTGCTGCGGCCGCGTGCGGTCGAGCAGTTCCAGCAGGAAGCGGGCAAAGCCGTGCACCGCATTGGTGGGCCAGCCGTCGGCACCGCGGAATTCGTCGGGCATCGAGTGCCAGGCGCGGAAGATGTACAGGCTGGCATCGACCAGATAGAGCGTGCGCGCGGGTGCGCCGGTCGTGTTGCTCAAGGTGTCCACTCGGCCAGCAGGGCGGCCGGGTCGGGGCGCTCGCGCTCGGCCACGTCGCGCTTGGGCGTGCCCAGGTGGATGAAGCCGATGACGTGCTCCTCCTTCCCAAGGCCGAGCAGCGTGGCCACGCCGCGGTCGTAGGCGGCCCAGCCGGTCAGCCAGCAGCCGCGAAAGCCGATCGCCTGTGCCGCCTGCAGCAAGGCGAAGCCGGCACAGCCCGCGCTGAGCAGGCGCTCTTGTGCGGGAATCTTCTCGTCGGGGCCGAGCCGGGCGACCAGCACCACGATGACGGGTGCGTGCAGGTAGCGGTCGAGATCCTTGGAGACCACGCTCTCGCTGGCATCGGGATCGGCCTCGCGATGGCGCGTGGCGAGGCGTTCTCCGAACACGCGCCGGGCGTCGCCACGAATGCTCAGGAACCGGAACGGTACCCGCCGGCCATGGTCGGGCACCCGCACCGCGCTGGCGAGGATGCGCAGCAGCGCGGCCTGGTCGGGGCCGGGTTCCTGCAACAGCATGAACGGGACGGACCGGCGCGCATCCAGCGCGGTCAGGGCGTCTATTGGCGAGGGAATCGTG
>DATJBR010000301.1:0-2952 GCA_035515255.1 Lysobacter sp.
GTGTTGCCGTGCTTGTCGACGGTGACGATCACGCGCTCCATCGGCATCTCCAGCCGGCGCGCGGTCAGCTCGATGATGCGCAGATTGGCCTGATGCGGGATCAGCCAGTCGATCTCGCTGCGATCCAGCCCATTGGCTTCCAGGGTTTCCTCGACGACCGCGTCCAGCGCCTTGACCGCGTGCTTGAACACATCGTTGCCGGTCATCATCACCTTGACACCGGCGTTGTGTTCTTCGGGCTTGAACCCGACCGAGACGCCCACCGGGTTGTACAGCAGTTCCTTCTTGCCGCCATCGGCATGCAGATGGGTGCTGAGGATGCCGGCCTGGCTGTCGGCCTTGAGCACCACTGCGCCCGCACCGTCGCCAAACAGCACGCAGGTCGAGCGGTCGGTCCAGTCCAGCATGCGGGTGAGGGTTTCCGCACCGATCACCAGCGCCGTCTTCACCGTGCCGGACTGGATGAACTTGTCCGCCACCGACAACGCGTAGACGAAACCCGAACACGCGGCATTGACATCGAACGCCGGGCAGCCGTTGGCGCCCAGACGGTGCTGCACGAGGCAGGCGGTCGACGGAAAAATGATGTCGGGCGTGGTCGTGCCCAGCACGATCAGGTCGAGCTCGGAAGCCTCGACACCGGCCGCCTCGAGCGCACGCACGGCGGCGTGGTAGGCCAGGTCGCCCGTGGTCTCACCGTCCGCAGCGACATGGCGCTGGCGGATGCCGGTACGCGTGGCAATCCACTCGTCACTGGTCTCGACGATCTTCGAAAGGTCGTCGTTGGTCAGCACTTTTTCCGGCAAGTAGCTGCCGGTGCCCGCAATGCGGGAATAGATTCGATCAGTCATCACCACTCCGCAGCCAAACGCCGTTACGCGGACCACTGTTACGCGAACCGCCACGTACCGACAAGGGAAACCCATCGCAACCGGGCACTGGACGACGGCCGGCAGCAGTTGTCAGCAGTGTCTCGGATTCGGCCCGGAACGTTGCCACCGCACGCCTGCATTCCGGCGCGTACCGGTCTGCAGGTCCGGTTTCAGTGCTTCAAAGCACCGCCGGATACGTCGGCCGCGCACGCCTTTTGCGCGGCGCGGCGAGGTAACGAAGCTTATTACTCTTCGTCGGCAACGTTGGAGCGGGTGTCGATCACCTTCTTGCCGCGGTAGTAGCCGTCAGCGGTGACGTGGTGGCGGACGTGGGTCTCGCCGGTGGTCGGATCGGTGGACAGCAGCTTGCTGGTCAACGAGTCGTGGCCGCGGCGCATGCCACGCTTGGACGGGGAAACGCGGGACTTCTGGACAGCCATGGTCTTACTCCAGGGAAAACCGTAAAAATATCGGTCGTGATGAATCCGGCTGAATGCCGGACCGGTGCAAGGGACAACTCGTGATTCTAGTTCGAGTCGCCCGGTTTGTTCTTCAATGCAGACAACGCCGCGAACGGGTTGACGCGTTCCAGGTCGGCTTCCGGGGCCGGCCAATCAGCCTCCATCGCCTCGGTACCGGGCTTTACCGGTACCACCGGGATGGCCAGGATCAGCTCGTCCTCGACCAGGTCGGTCGGCGACAACATGCCGTCTGCGGGCATCAGCAAGGGCTCGTAACCCTCCGGCAACGCCGCTTCGTCGGCCTCGTCGCGGATCAGGCCGAGCCGTTGCTCGATCGTCACCGGAAACAGGAACCGCTCCAGACTGCGCTGGCACAGCAGCGGCAATGCCGTCTGGGCGCGCAAGTCAGCGTACGGAATCTGCAGTTCATCGGTGCCGAAATCGAGCGAGTACTCCACCTCACCGTCTGCATCGACCAGGCTGCCGCGCAAGCGCAGCAACGAAGTCAACGGCACACGGCCCTCGATGCCACGACGCGTTGCCACCATGCGCCATGCATCCAGGACTTCGGGCACCGGCATTTGGGGCACGTCAGCGGACATAAGCCGGGGAATGTTAAGGATCGCTCCCCGGCATGTCAAACCATCCAGCAGGCCGACCGGACCGTTCCGCCGACGATCCGCGACGACACACCACCGATTCCTGGCGACGGTGCCGCCAGGCGGTTTGCCCGGCCCTTTCGGCCACGGCAGACTGGGTGCTCATCCCAGCCTGTCTGCACCGTGAATCCATCCCTGCTTCTGATCGTCGTGATCGCAGCGACCGTGTTGCTCGCCCTGTTTTTTTCGCGTCGCCTCATCGGCCGACGCCAGCGTGCCATGCACCAGCTGCTGGATGCCGCCGACGCCCTGGAAACCCGCCTGCGCACGGCGCGCTCGGAGATCGAGGCGGTAGCCGGCGACCTCGTCGAAGACCCGGTACACGACGCCATGCGCGAGATGCTGCGGCAACGCCTGTGGCTGCGCGAACAGGGCCAGCACGCTTCGGTGGAGAAATTGCAGCAGGTGCGCCGCTCGATCATCGATGCCAGCGACCGCATCGAGCAGCAACTGCTGCAGATCCAGCGCGCCCGCGCACCGGTGACCTGAGCCATGCCGCGGCTGATCCTGGCCTCCACGTCGCGCTATCGCGCCGAATTGCTCGGCCGACTGCGGCTGCCTTTCGGCATTGCCGGCCCCGAAGTCGACGAAACGCCATTGCCGGGCGAATTTCCCGCCACCCTCAGTCGCCGGCTGGCAGCGGCCAAGGCCGACGCCATTGCCTGCCGGGAGCACGACGCCTGGGTGATCGGCTCCGACCAGGTCGCCGACATCGAGGGCCGGGCGCTCGGAAAGCCCGGCGATCGCGGGCGGGCGATCGCCCAACTGGCGACGATGTCCGGCCGCACGGTGCATTTCCACACCAGCGTCTGCCTGCAGCATGGGGACGGTCGCCGCCTGCAGGCGCTGGACATCACCACGGTCCGCTTCCGCACGCTGGGCAGCGACGAGATCGCGCGTTACGTCGATGCCGAACAGCCGTTCGACTGCGCCGGAAGCTTCAAGTGCGAGGGGCTGGGC
>DATJBR010000302.1:0-3691 GCA_035515255.1 Lysobacter sp.
CGCGGGTTTGTGGTCGATGCCGACCCGTCGGTGACGCTGGAGGAGGATCTCGGCCGCCGCGACTTCACCATCAACGCGATGGCCCAGGACGCGCAGGGCGAGCTGGTGGACCCCCACGGCGGGGCGGTCGACCTGCAGGCGCGCGTGCTGCGCCATGTCGGCGACGCGTTCGTGGAAGATCCGTTGCGGGTGCTGCGCGCGGGCCGGTTCATGGCCCGCTTCGCCCCGCTGGGCTTTACCGTCGCCGGCGAGACGATGGCCCTGATGCGGCAGATGGTCGCATCCGGCGAGCTGGCCGATCTGGTGCCCGAACGGATCTGGCAGGAATTGCGGCGCGCGATCGCCAGCCAGCGGCCGTCGGCCTTCCTGCGCACCCTGCGCGACGCCGGCGCGCTGACAGTGGTACTGCCGGAAGTGGATGCGCTGTACGGCGTCCCGCAGCGCGCCGAGTTCCACCCGGAAGTCGATACCGGCGTACACGCCGAACTGGTCTGCGACATGGCCGCGCGGCTCGCGCCCGGCGACGACCTGATCGGCTTCGCCGCCCTTACCCACGACCTGGGCAAGGCGCTGACGCCGCCACACATACTGCCCCGCCACATCGGCCACGAACAGGCCGGCGTCGCCCCGCTGCAGGCCCTGTGCGAGCGCCTGAAAGTCCCCGCCGAACACCGCCAACTGGGCGAGATCGCCTGCCGTGAACACCTCAACATCCACCGCTTCGACGAACTGCGCGCGACCACCGTGGTACGGCTGATCGAGCGTTGCGACGGCTTCCGCAAACCCGGCCGGATCGACCAGCTCGCCACCGTCTGCGAAGCCGACAAACGCGGCCGCACCGGCCACGCCGAAGACGCCTACCCCCAGGCCGCCGCCCTGCGCGCCGCCCACGCCGCCGCCTGCGCGGTGCGGGCCAACGACCTGCCCGAAGGCCTCACCGGCCCCGCCATCGGCGAGGCAATGCGCGATGCCCGGATCGCGGCGGTGGCTGCTGCAACCGGCAAGAAACCGTAAACCCCATCAGCTGGCACGAGCTCAACGAGCAACAGCAACAGCGTTATCGATTGCTTCGGAGACAGCGTCGCCCTGTCAGGGTGCTTGCTGCCCGGTTCGAGCGGGCTTCCTGCCCGCACTCACCGCCGCGGACCATCCATGGTCCGCTGTCCGCAACACCCCGCCCGGACGCCGCATCGGTCCGTGATTGATGTGGTTTCTGCTAGAGCCAGCGGAGCGGCGACGCTAATCAGGTTGTTCTTTTGATTTCCTCTCAGCCACCGGAAGAACCCGATGGCGCCTGCCGGGTATCCCGGGTCACCAAGCGAATTTCGTGGAGCGACTGAGCGGGATACCCGGCAGGCGCTGCCACGCAATGACACGCACCTGATCGAGTGGCCGAAACACCCCGTCGTCGCAACCCAACGACTAACCCAGTCGCGCATCCAGTCGCTGCAGCCAATGCGCCACCGGTGTCGCCGAAAGCAACAGGCCGACCAGCGCGCCCAGGCTGTTGGCCACCACATCGGCGGCATCACCCATACGGTCTGGGGTCAGAGTGGCCTGGGCGACTTCCAGCGCGATGCCGAAACCGATAATGGCCAGCACCATCAGCGCCTGGGTGCGCAGACGCGCGAACAGCATGACCGCGTATGTCGACAGAGCCGCGTAGCCGACAAAATGCTGCACCTTGTCGAAGTGGGCGATCGACACCTCCGGCAAGTCATCGGACGGCACCAGCGAACCGATCGCCACCAGCCCGAACAGACCGAACCAGAGCGCCAGCCACAGCCCCGGCCGCTCGAACCCGCGCAGCCAACGCGCGCTCATTCCCCTCTCGATCACAGGCGAAAACTCAGGTCGCCTTCGACGAACGCATCCTCGAAATCGACCTCCATGCCGAACCCCATGAGCTGGAAGCGCTCGCCCATCTCGCTGGGCAAGGTCAGCCGCTTGACCTCGTTGATGCGACGCTGGCGCTCGGCATCGTCCTCGATCCCACCAAACCCTTCGAGCACCTCCGCCAGCCCGTTGCCGAGCAGGAACCCGGCCTGGTGGCAGTAGCCGGCGAAATCAAAACCCGCTCCCGTACCGGCCTCCGCCAGCGCGGTGAAATCGACCGACGCGGTGATGTCCTGCAGGCCCGGCCACAGCATCGGATCGGCGTGCATGCGGTGACGGTAATACGCCCGCAGGGTGCCATCGTCGCGCTCGGGCAGGTAGAACTCCGCACGCGGGTAACCGTAGTCGGCGAAGAGCATCGCGCCGCGCTGCATACCGCCGGCGACCGCCTGGATCCAGTACGGCAACTGCGGCAGCACCTCGGAGCGGTAGCCTTCGGGCAGCGCGTATCCCAACCCGGCCTCGACACGACGCACCGCGCTTTCCAGAAACGCATCGGCCGGGCGCAATTCGCGAGCGAAGCCCGCGTCACCCACCACGACATACTCCTCGCAGACCTGCCCGTGATTGATCGCAAAACGCGGGGTCGGCAGCGCATCGAGCACTTCGTTGGCAAACAGCACGCCGACCCAGTCATCCGCGAACGGCGCGTCCAGCCATTCGACCCGCGCGAACACCGATGCCTCCAGCCGCTGCTGCAGGCGCTCGCGCTGACGCTCGCGCAACTGCGCGCTGGGTTCGAGGATCGCGTAACGCAGCGGCAGCGCATCCAGCTCGAGCAGACGCACGAGCACGGCCTCGGCGAATGCACCGGTGCCGCCGCCCAACTCCAGCATGCGGGCCTGCGGGCCGCATTGCGCGATCACCGGCGCCAGCGCATTGGCGATGCAGCGGGCGAACACCGACCCGAGTTCGGGCGCGGTGACGAAATCGCCGGCTTCGCCGAACTTGCTCGCCCCGGCGCTGTAATACCCCAACCCGGGGGCGTACAGCGCCAGTTCCATGAAACGCGAAAACGGAATCGATCCGCTGCTGCCGGCAATCTGCTGGCGGATCAATGCTTGCAGCCGCTCGCTGTGGGCCAGCGCATCGGCATCAGGAGAGGGAAGGTCGAAGTCACTCACAGGGTCATCACTCACGTTGGCATTGCGCGTTGCAGTCGCGCAGGATAACGGTTCGTCCGCCTCTACCCGCTGACCGGGGCCTTCCCCGCACGGAGACCTGCCCATGTCACGACCCGTCGCCCTGATCACCGGCAGCGCCCACCGCATCGGTGCGGTGACCGCACGCACCCTGCACGCGGCCGGTTACGACCTGGCCCTGCATTACCGCAGCTCGCGGACGGAACTGGATGCGCTGGTCGCCGAACTGGAAGCCGCGCGCACCGGCAGCACCCTGACACTGCAGGCCGACCTGGCCGAGTTCGACCGCCTGCCCGAACTGGTCGCACACACCATCGGCCACTTCGGCCGGCTGGACGCGCTGGTCAACAACGCCTCGGGTTTCACACCCACGCCGATCGGCAGCGCCACGCCGGCGCAGTGGGACGCGTTGTTCGCCAGCAACGCGCGTGCGCCGCTGTTCCTCGCCCAGGCCGCCGCACCGCATCTGGCCGCGCGCGGCGGCGCGATCGTCAACATGACCGACATCTACGCCGAACGCCCGCTGGCCGGGCACACCATCTACTGCATGGCCAAGGCCGCGCTGTTGATGGCCACCAAATCGCTGGCGATCGAATTGGGGCCGGACGTGCGCGTCAATGCGGTCTCACCGGGCGCGATCCTGTGGCCGCAGA
>DATJBR010000303.1:0-9403 GCA_035515255.1 Lysobacter sp.
GATCGCGTCGTACGCGCTGAACTCGCCACCGAAACGCTCCGCGCCCACCTTGGTCAGCGCCGCGGTCAACGTGGTCTTGCCGTGGTCGACGTGACCGATCGTGCCGACGTTCACGTGCGGCTTGGTGCGCTCGAATTTACCCTTGGCCATGATTGTTACCTCTGGAATCGTTTGTTGATCTTGTTGGGAGCTGGCCGGCGGGCGCCGGCCAATGCATCAGTTCTTCTTGACCACCGCGTCGGCGATGTTGGCCGGCGCCTCGGCGTAGTGGTCGAACTCCATCGTGAAGGTCGCCCGGCCCTGCGACATCGAGCGCAGGCTCGTGGCGTAGCCGAACATCTCGCCCAGCGGCAGGATCGCATCGATGATCTTGCCCGAGAGGCTATCTTCCTGACCCTGCAGGATGCCGCGTCGACGACTGACGTCGCCCATCACGTCGCCGAGGTAATCCTCCGGCGTCACGATCTCGACCTTCATCATCGGCTCCAGCAGAACCGGACTGGCCTTGTGGAAGCCTTCCTTGAAGCCCATCGAACCGGCGATCTTGAACGCCATTTCGGAGGAGTCGACTTCGTGGTACGAGCCGTCAACCAGCTTCACCTTGACGTCGACGATCGGGTAGCCGGCCAGCAGGCCATTGGCGACCGCTTCCTGGATGCCCTTGTCGACCGCCGGAATGTATTCCTTCGGTACGACGCCACCAACGACTGCGTTCTCGAAGATGTAGCCGCTTCCGGTTTCGCCCGGCTCGATCTCGAGCCAGACATGGCCGAACTGGCCCTTGCCGCCGGACTGGCGCACGAACTTGCCTTCGGCCTTGACGGCCTTGCGGATCGTCTCGCGGTAGGCCACCTGCGGCTTGCCGACGTTGGCCTCGACATGGAACTCACGACGCATGCGGTCGACGAGGATGTCCAGGTGCAACTCGCCCATGCCGGAAATGATGGTCTGGCCGGACTCTTCGTCGGTATGCACGCGGAAGGACGGATCCTCCTGCGCCAGACGACCCAGCGCCGTACCCATCTTTTCCTGGTCCGCCTTGGTCTTGGGCTCCACCGCCATCGAGATGACCGGCTCCGGGAACACCATGCGCTCGAGGGTGATGATGTGGTCGATCGCACACAGGGTGTCACCGGTGGTGACGTCCTTCAGGCCCACCGCCGCGGCGATATCGCCCGCGCGCACTTCCTTGATCTCGTGACGATCGTTGGAGTGCATCTGCAGGATGCGGCCGATGCGCTCCTTCTTCGACTTGATCGGGTTGTAGACCTGGTCGCCGGAGTTCAGCACGCCCGAATAGCAGCGGAAGAAGGTCAGCGAACCGACAAACGGATCGGTCATGATCTTGAACGCGAGCGCCGAGAACGGCGCGGTGTCGGAAGCCTCGCGATGGGCCTCCTTCTCGTCGTCGTCAATGCCCGGCACCGGCGGCACGTCGATCGGCGACGGCAGCAACTGCAGCACGCCGTCGAGCATCGCCTGGACGCCCTTGTTCTTGAACGCGGTACCGCAGAAGACCGGAATCACTTCCACCTTCAGGGTGCGTTCGCGAAGGCCTCCAAGGATCTCGGCCTCGGACAACTCCCCGTCATTGAGGTACTTGTCCATCAGCTCTTCGCTGGCTTCGGCGGCAGCCTCGACCATGAATGCGCGGGCAGTGGTCGCCTCATCGAGCAGATCGGCCGGAATGTCGCGGTACTCGAACACCGTGCCCTGCGACGCGGTATCCCAATGGATCGCCTTCATCTTGACCAGGTCGACGACGCCCTCGAACCCTTCCTCGGCACCGATCGGCACCTGCATCGGCACCGGGTAGGCGCCCAGGCGAGTCTTCAACTGGTCGACGACCTTGTTGAAGTTGGCGCCGGTGCGATCCATCTTGTTGATGAACGCAAGACGCGGCACCGAGTACTTGTTGGCCTGGCGCCACACGGTCTCGGACTGCGGCTGCACGCCACCGACCGCACACAGCACGAACACCGCGCCATCGAGCACGCGCAGCGAACGCTCCACCTCGATGGTGAAGTCGACGTGCCCGGGGGTATCGATGATGTTGAGGCGATGCTGCGGCATGGACTTGTCCATACCGCTCCAGAAAGCAGTCGTCGCGGCGGACGTGATGGTGATGCCGCGCTCCTGCTCCTGCTCCATCCAGTCCATCGTGGCGGCACCCTCGTGGGTTTCGCCAAGCTTATGGTTGACACCGGTATAGAACAGGATGCGTTCGGAAGTGGTGGTTTTTCCGGCATCGATGTGGGCCATGATGCCGAAATTGCGGTAACGCTCGATGGGAGTGGTGCGAGCCACGGGACCCTCTCGTTTAGGTTTGCTATTTCCAGAAGGCCGGACGCCGCCTGATGGCGGCACCCGGTTCGTTCAGGCAGCCTGGGCTGCCCCGCGGGACTTGATTTTCGTGCTTTCCGACCGGCCCCGTCACCGAGGCCCGTCAATCACCAGCGGTAGTGCGCGAACGCCTTGTTCGCTTCCGCCATCCGATGCGTTTCTTCACGCTTCTTGACGGCGCCGCCACGGCTTTCCGCGGCATCCAGCAATTCGGCAGCCAGCTTGCGCGGCATGGTGTTCTCGCCGCGCTTGCGCGCCGCGTCGATCAGCCAGCGCATCGCCAGGGCGACGCGGCGCGATGCGCGCACCTCGACCGGCACCTGGTAGGTGGAACCACCGACACGGCGGGACTTGACCTCGACCGAGGGGGAGATGTTGGCCAGCGCCTTCTCGACCACTTCCAACGCATTCGGGTTCTTTTCCCCGATCACGTCCATGGCACCATAGACGATCCTTTCAGCGACAGACTTCTTGCCGCTGTACATGACCATATTGATGAAACGCGCAATCGTCTCGCTGCCATGCTTGGGGTCAGGCAGGATCGAACGCTGCGGTGCAGAACCTTTACGCGACATGTGTCAAGTCCTCAGGATTTCGGGCGCTTGGCGCCGTACTTGGAACGGCGCTGGCGACGCTTGGCAACGCCGGCGGCATCGAGCGCACCGCGCACGGTGTGGTAACGGACACCGGGGAGGTCCTTGACGCGACCACCGCGGATCAGCACCACGGAGTGCTCCTGCAGGTTGTGGCCTTCACCGCCGATGTACGAGATGACCTCGTAACCGTTGGTCAGGCGCACCTTGGCCACCTTGCGCATCGCCGAGTTCGGCTTCTTCGGAGTGGTGGTGTAGACACGGGTGCAAACGCCACGCCGCTGCGGGCAGTTTTCAAGCGCCGGCGAGGCACTGTTGTATGTCGCTGCCTGCCGCGGCTTGCGGACCAGCTGATTGATCGTCGCCATCTGGAACTCTTTGGTGAGAGGCCGACCAGGAATGCCGCGCCTCTGTGAATAACGAACGACAAGCCGGGCGCACCCGACTCACCGAGACCGAAAAGTATAGCCTGCATCTGACGTTGCCGTCAAACGCAAATCCAACACGAAATCGCGGGAGCCGGAAAACTTCACCGGCCCCGCGAAACGTTCCTGATCCCGCCCTTCCCTGGGCCCAACACGAGGCGCTCCGTGCGCCTCTTTTGGTGATCTGGGGCGGCCCTGGGGGCCGCCGCGATTACTACGGTATTACGAAGCGCTCGACTCTTCGCCGACATCGGCGACCACCGGCTCAACCGCCACCGGTGCCGACAACGCGGCCATTTCCGAATCGGTCAGACCCGATGCGTTCTTGCGGCGCTGCGCATGATACGCCAAGCCGGTACCGGCCGGAATCAGCCGGCCCACGATCACGTTCTCCTTCAGGCCGCGCAGACCGTCACGGGTACCGCGGACAGCGGCCTCGGTGAGGACCCGGGTGGTCTCCTGGAACGACGCCGCGGAGATGAACGACTCGGTTGCCAGCGATGCCTTGGTGATGCCCAGCAGCACCGGGTTGTACTGCGGCACGATCTCGTCGCGGGCGGCCACGCGGGCGCGCTCCTCGACGAAACGCTGACGCTCGACCTGCTCGCCGTGCAGGAACTTGCTGTCGCCCTGATCGCTGATCTCGACCTTGCGCAGCATCTGGCGAACGATCACCTCAATGTGCTTGTCGTTGATCTTCACGCCCTGCAGACGGTACACGTCCTGGATTTCCTTGGTCAGGTACACGGCCAGCGGCTCGACACCCAGCAGGCGCAGGATGTCCTGCGGAGTCGGCTCGCCGTCCACCACGGTCTCGCCCTTCTCGACGTGTTCGCCCTCGAACACGATGATCTGGCGGTACTTGGGAATCAGCTCCTCGTGCTCGGTGCCGTCGGAGTCCTTGATCACCAGACGCTGCTTGCCCTTGGTCTCCTTGCCGAAGCTGACGATGCCCGAACGCTCGGCCAGGATCGCGGGATCCTTCGGCTTGCGCGCCTCGAACAGGTCGGCCACACGCGGCAGACCGCCGGTGATGTCGCGGGTCTTGGACGCTTCCTGCGGAATCTTCGCCACCACGTCACCGACGCCGACGGCAGCGCCGTCCTGCAGGTTGACCACGGAGCGCGGCGGCAGCTGGTATTGCGCCGGCAGGTCGGTGCCCGGAATGCTCAGGTCGTCGCCATTCTTGTCGACGATCCGCACGATCGGGCGCAGGTCCTTGGACGCGGAACCGCGACGCTTGGGATCGGTGATCTCGCGCGAGGCCAGACCGGTCAGCTCATCGGTCTTCTCGATCACGGTGACGCCGTCGACGAAGTCGATGAAGCGCACGAAACCGGCCACTTCCGACACGATCGGGTGGTTATGCGGATCCCAGTGCGCGACCTGCTGGCCGGCCTTGATCTCCGAACCGTCCTTGGCGTCGATGGTGGCACCGTACGGCAGCTTGTAACGCTCGCGCTCGCGACCGTGGACGTCCAGCACCGACAGTTCGCCCGAGCGCGACACCGCCACAATATGGCCGTCGCTGTGCTCGATGTGCTTGAGGTTGTTGAACTTGATCGAACCGGTGGTCTTGACCGTGACGTTGTCGATGGCCGCCGCACGCGATGCCGCACCACCGATGTGGAACGTACGCATGGTCAGCTGGGTACCCGGCTCGCCGATCGACTGCGCAGCAACCACGCCGACCGCCTCGCCATGGTTGACGAGGTGTCCGCGGCCGAGGTCACGGCCGTAGCAGTTGGCGCACACGCCGAACGAAGACTGGCAGGTGATCGTCGAACGCACCTTGATCAACTGGACGCTGGCGTCCTCGAGCTTCTGCACCCAGGCTTCGTCAAGCAGCGTGTTGCGGGTGACGATCGGATCCTCGTCGTTGCCCGGCAGGAACACGTCCTCGGCCACGACGCGACCCAGCACGCGGTCGCGCAAGGGCTCGACGACGTCGCCGCCTTCCACGATCGGGGTCATCATCAGGCCGTCGAGGGTGCCGCAGTCGTCTTCGGTGATGACCACGTCCTGCGCCACGTCGACCAGGCGACGGGTCAGGTAACCGGAGTTCGCGGTCTTCAGCGCGGTATCGGCCAGGCCCTTTCGTGCACCGTGGGTCGAGATGAAGTACTGCAGGACGTTCAGGCCCTCGCGGAAGTTCGCGGTGATCGGCGTCTCGATGATCGAGCCGTCAGGCTTGGCCATCAGGCCACGCATGCCGGCCAGCTGGCGGATCTGCGCCTGCGAACCACGCGCGCCGGAGTCGGCCATGATGTAGACCGAGTTCATCGACTTCTGGTCGATCGTCTCGCCCTTCGCGTTCTGCACCTTCTCGGTACCGATCGCTTCCATCATCGCCTTGGCCACGCGCTCGTTGGTGCGCGACCAGATATCCACGACCTTGTTGTAGCGCTCGCCCGCGGTGACCAGACCGGACTGGTACTGCTCCTGGATTTCCAGGACCTCGGTCTCGGCCTCATCCAGGATGCCCTTCTTGGCGCCCGGGATGATCATGTCGTCGATGCCGATCGACACACCGGCACGCGTTGCGTAGGCGAAGCCGGTGTACATCAGCTGGTCGGCGAACACGACCGTGTCCTTCAGGCCGAGCATGCGGTAGCAGGAGTTGATCAGGCGACTGATGTTCTTCTTGGTCAGCTCGACGTTGGCCAGCGCAAACGGCAGGCCCGACGGCAGGATGTCGTCCAGCAGCGCACGGCCGACCGTCGTGTCGACGATCGACGACTGCTCCACCCGCGAACCGTCTTCCTGGATCACCGACTCGACGATGCGCACCTTGACCTTGGCGTGCAGTTCCACCACGCGGTTGTCGTAGGCACGCTTGACCTCGGACACGTTGGCGAACGCCATGCCCTCGCCCTGCTTGTTCTCCAGCGCACGGGTCATGTAGTACAGGCCCAGCACGACGTCCTGCGACGGCACGATGATCGGCTCGCCGTTGGCCGGCGACAGGATGTTGTTGGACGCCATCATCAGCGCGCGCGCTTCCAGCTGGGCTTCCAGCGAGAGCGGCACGTGGACAGCCATCTGGTCACCGTCGAAGTCGGCGTTGAACGCGGTGCAGACCAGCGGGTGCAGCTGGATGGCCTTGCCTTCGATCAGCACCGGCTCGAACGCCTGGATGCCCAGGCGGTGCAGGGTCGGCGCACGGTTCAGCAGCACCGGGTGTTCGCGGATGACTTCTTCCAGGATGTCCCAGACTTCCGCCTCTTCACGCTCGACCAGCTTCTTGGCGGCCTTGATCGTGGTGGCCAGGCCACGGCGCTGCAGCTTGGCGAAGATGAACGGCTTGAACAGTTCCAGCGCCATCTTCTTCGGCAGGCCGCACTGGTGCAGCTTGAGGTACGGGCCGACCACGATGACCGAACGGCCGGAGTAGTCGACGCGCTTGCCGAGCAGGTTCTGGCGGAAGCGGCCCTGCTTGCCCTTGATCATGTCGGCCAGCGACTTCAACGGACGCTTGTTGGTGCCGGTGATGGCGCGGCCACGGCGGCCGTTGTCCATCAGCGCATCGACCGACTCCTGCAGCATGCGCTTCTCGTTGCGCACGATGATTTCCGGCGCATTGAGTTCGAGCAGGCGGCGCAGGCGGTTGTTGCGGTTGATGACGCGGCGGTACAGGTCGTTCAGGTCAGAGGTCGCGAAACGACCGCCGTCCAGCGGCACCAGCGGACGCAGGTCCGGCGGCAGCACCGGCAGGACGGTCATGACCATCCATTCGGGCTTGTTGCCCGACTCCAGGAACGCCTCGACCAGCTTGACGCGCTTGGTGAGGCGCTTGAGCTTGGTCTCCGAACCGGTGGCGGCGATGTCTTCCTTCAGCTGCACCATCTCGCTCTGCAGATCGAGCGTGCGCAGCAACTCGAATACGGCCTCGGCGCCCATTGCGGCATCGAAGTCGTCGCTGTGCTCCTGGCGCGCCTGCATGTACTGCTCTTCGTTCAGCAGCTGGCCGCGCTCGAACGGGGTCAGGCCCGGCTCGGTGACGACGAACGCCTCGAAGTACAGGATCCGCTCGATGTCGCGCAGGGTCATGTCCAGCATCAGGCCGATGCGCGACGGCAGCGACTTCAGGAACCAGATGTGCGCGACCGGCGAAGCCAGGTCGATGTGGCCCATGCGCTCGCGGCGCACCTTGGCCAGGGTCACTTCGGTGCCGCACTTCTCGCACACCACGCCACGGTGCTTCATGCGCTTGTACTTGCCGCACAGGCACTCGTAGTCCTTCACCGGTCCGAAGATCGCGGCGCAGAACAGGCCGTCGCGCTCGGGCTTGAAGGTGCGGTAGTTGATCGTCTCGGGCTTCTTGACTTCACCGAACGACCACGAACGGATCAGGTCCGGCGAGGCCAGTGCGATCTTGATCGCATCGAAGTTGAGCGCGGGACGCTGCTGGTTGAACAGGTTGAGAAGGTCTTTCATTTTTCTTTCTCCGTGGAGGAGTAAATCGTCGAAGGGCTGGGATTACCGACTCTGTGGGCCGGGGAGCGCGCGGTTCGCGGCGTTCCCCGGTCCGGTTCCTCAGTTCTCTTCCAGCTCCATGTTGATCGCGAGCGAACGGATTTCCTTCACCAGCACGTTGAAGGACTCCGGCATGCCGGCGACCGTCTCGTACTCGCCATCGACGATGTTCTTGTACATCTGGTTGCGGCCCTGCACGTCGTCGGACTTCACCGTCAGCATTTCCTGCAGGGTGTAGGCCGCGCCGTAGGCTTCCAGTGCCCAGACTTCCATCTCGCCGAAGCGCTGACCACCGAACTGCGCCTTTCCGCCCAACGGCTGCTGGGTGACGAGCGAGTACGGGCCGGTCGAGCGCGCATGCATCTTGTCGTCGACCAGGTGGTTCAACTTCAGCATGTGCATGTAGCCCACGGTGACTTCGCGGTCGAACGCCTCGCCGGTGCGGCCGTCGTACAGCGTGGTCTGGCCACTGGTCGGCAGGTCGGCGAGCTGGAGCATCATCTTGATCTCCGACTCCTCGGCACCGTCGAACACCGGCGTCGCCATCGGCACGCCGTCGGTCAGGTTGCCGGCCAGCGCCAGCAGTTCCTGGTCGCTGAACTGCTTGAGGTCGACGCGCTGCCCGACCAGCTTGCTGTCGTGGTTGTAGATCTCGTCGAGGAACTTGCGCAGCTCGGTGACCTTGGCCTGCGCGTCGAGCATCCGCTGGATCTTCTCGCCCAACCCCTTTGCCGCCCAGCCCAGATGGACCTCCAGCACCTGGCCGATGTTCATCCGGCTCGGCACACCCAGCGGGTTCAGCACGATGTCGACGGTCTCGCCGTTGGCCATGTACGGCATGTCCTGCTCCGGCACCAGGATCGATACCACACCCTTGTTGCCGTGGCGGCCGGCCATCTTGTCGCCCGGCTGGATGCGGCGCTTCACCGCCAGGAACACCTTGACCATCTTCAGCACGCCCGGGGCAAGGTCGTCGCCCTGGGTGATCTTGGCGCGCTTGTCGGCGAACCGGCGCTCGAACTCCTTCTCGTGCACGTCGATCTGCTTCTGCGCACGCTCGATCGCCTCGACCGCCGACTCGTCCTTCATCCGCAGGCTGAACCAGTCCTTCCGGGACAGGCCGTCCAGCACCAGGCTGGTCACGGTCTCGCCCTTCTTCAGGCCGGCGCCGCCGTTGGCGACCTTGCCGATCAGCTGGCTGCGCAGGCGGCTGTAGATCGCCGCCTCGAGGATGCGGAACTGGTCGTCGAAGTCCTTCTTGACCCGGCGGATCTCGGATTCCTCGATCTGCTTGGCGCGCTTGTCCTTCTCGATGCCGTCGCGGGTGAAGACCTGCACGTCGATGACATTGCCGTCCATGCCCGGCGGCACGCGCAGCGAGCTGTCCTTCACGTCACTGGCCTTCTCGCCGAAGATCGCGCGCAGCAGCTTCTCTTCCGGGGTCAGCTGGCTCTCGCCCTTCGGCGTGACCTTGCCGACCAGGATGTCGCCGGCGCGCACTTCGGCACCGATGTACACCACGCCGGACTCGTCGAGGCGGTTCAAGGCCTGCTCGGAGACGTTCGG
>DATJBR010000304.1:0-9008 GCA_035515255.1 Lysobacter sp.
GTTGGCCCCGTTCATGATCGGCTTCCTGCGCGATTACCCGGTGCTGCTGAGCTCGTTGAACGGTTATGGCGTCAGCACGCTGGTGTGCACGGCGATCAGCCTGCGCAATCCGCACGAGTTCGATTTCGCGCTGATCAAGCAGCGTGTCACCGCCTTCCAGTGCGAAGACGAGGGTCCGGCTTCGGACGGCAACATCGACAACAAGGGAGATCCTGCATGCGCGACATCCTGATGACGGCCTATGTGATGGTGTGGCCGGTGATCGTGGTGCTGGTCATGGTGATCATGGGCCGCGGCGTCTATCGCGACGCACGCGCGGCGCGGCGCAAGGGCGACGAACTGGTCTGAACCGGTTGCACGCGCGGGACGGCGGGTTCGTTACGATTCACCACCACCGTCCCAATCCCCGGAATCCCGCGTGCCGCCGATCATCGCCGTCAACCAGCTCACCAAGACGTACGCCTCGGGCTTCCAGGCGCTGAAGGGCATCGACCTGGAGATCCGCCGCGGCGAGATCTTCGCCCTGCTCGGCCCCAACGGTGCCGGCAAGACCACCCTGATCAGCATCATCTGCGGCATCGTCAACGCCAGCAGCGGCACGGTGACCGCGGACGGCCACGACATCGTGCGCGACTACCGTGCCGCCCGCGGCAAGATCGGGCTGGTGCCGCAGGAGCTGTCGACCGACGCGTTCGAGAGCGTCTGGGCGACGGTGCGGTTCAGCCGCGGCCTGTTCGGCAAGCCGCCCAACCCGGCCTATCTGGAAAAGGTGCTGCGCGACCTGTCGCTGTGGGACAAGCGCGACAGCAAGATCCTGGCGCTGTCGGGCGGCATGAAGCGGCGGGTGCTGATCGCCAAGGCGCTCGCGCACGAACCGCGGATCCTGTTCCTCGACGAGCCCACCGCCGGGGTCGACGTCGAGCTGCGCCACGACATGTGGCAGATGGTGCGCGGGCTGCGCGAGCAGGGCGTGACCATCATCCTGACCACCCACTACATCGAGGAGGCCGAAGAGATGGCCGACCGCATCGGGGTCATCAACCGTGGCGAACTGGTGCTGGTGGAGGACAAGCACGTGCTGATGCGCAAGCTCGGCAAGAAGCAGTTGACCCTGGTGCTGCAGGAGCCGCTGGAACGTCTGCCCGACGGTCTGGCCGGCTTGCCGCTGGAGTTGGCCGAGGACGGCAGCGCGCTGGTCTATACCTTCGATGCACAGGGCGAGGCGACCGGCATCGCCCCGCTGCTGAGGCAGCTGAACGCGCTCGGGATCGACTTCAAGGACCTGCATTCCAGCGAGAGTTCGCTGGAGGAGATCTTCGTCAGCCTCGTGCATTCACCCTCGGCACGCGGGCAGGGAGCGGGCGCATGAATTTCCACGCGATCCTCGCGATCTACCGCTTCGAGATGGCGCGCACGTTCCGCACGCTGGCGGAGAGCATCGTCTCGCCGGTGCTGTCCACCTCGCTGTACTTCGTCGTGTTCGGTGCCGCGATCGGCTCACGCATGGGCGATATCGACGGAGTCGGCTACGGCGCCTTCATCATCCCCGGCCTGATCATGCTGTCGCTGCTCAACGAGAGCATCGCCAACGCGTCCTTCGGGATCTACATGCCCAAGTGGTCCGGCACGATCTACGAACTGCTGTCGGCGCCGGTGTCGTACGTGGAGGTGGTGATCGGCTACGTCGGCGCGGCGACCACCAAGTCGGTGATGGTGGGCTTCCTGATCCTGGTCACCGCGCGGGTGTTCGTGCCCTACGAGGTCGCGCATCCGGTATGGATGCTGTGCTTCCTGCTGCTGACCGCGGTCAGCTTCAGCCTGTTCGGCTTCATCATCGGCCTGTGGGCGGACGACTTCCAGAAACTGCAGGTGATCCCGCTGATGATCATCACCCCGCTGACCTTCCTGGGTGGTGCGTTCTACTCGATCAGCATGCTGCCGCCAGTGTGGCAGAAGATCACCCTGTTCAACCCGGTGGTGTACCTGATCAGCGGGTTCCGCTGGAGTTTCTACGGCGTGTCCGACGTCAACGTCGCGGTCAGTGCCGGCGCGATCCTCGGGTTCCTGGCGCTGTGCCTGGTCGCGGTGTGGTGGATCTTCCGCACCGGCTGGAAGCTCAAGGCCTGAGGGGCGGCATCGGTGGTGCAGGAGGCGTGGGCAGCCGCACCATCCGCACCAGCAGGTGTTCCAGTGCCGCCGCCGCGTCAGCGCAGCGGCCCAGATGCACCGGGGAGGTCTGGATCATCGAGCTGCGCCTGGCGGTGAGCCAGTGGAAGCGCGCGCGCGCTGGCAGGGCGCCGATCGGCCCGCCGCCGGGGCCGCCGGCGGTGACGGCCACGAACGCCGCAAGGTGCCGGTGGACCGGTGCCAGATCGATGCAGGGATCCAGCGCCAGCAGGCGCGCTTCGTCCAGTTCGATGCGGGCCTGCAGGAACGCGGTGGCCGGACACGACAGGATCACGCCGACGTTGACGAACTCCTCGCGCTCCACCCGCGGCACCACCCGGATCACCGCGTAGTCGTAGGTGTGCAGGGGGGGCGGCGTGGCTGCCGGTCCGGGTGGCTGCTCAGCGGTGTGCACGGATGGCCTCCTCGACGAAACGCCGGCGCTGCGCCAGTCGCTGGAGGAAGTGCTCGACATAGGCAGCCCGGTGCGCATCCGGCTCGGCCAGTCGGCCTTCACCGACCAGCCAGCTGTCGGGAACCCCGGCCAGGATCGTTTCCACCGCCGCGCGGGTGACGCGCGGTGCCAGTTCGCGGTCGGCATGGGCGATCGAGTCGGCCAACGGCAACAGCACATGGTCCTTGATCATCGGGAACGCACTGCCGGCATTGGCGGTCGAGCCGTCCCAGCCGTGATGGAAGTACAGCGCCGCACCGTGGTCGATCAACCACAGCCGGTCGTGCCAGGTCATCAGGTTGGTGTTGCGCCAGGTGCGGTCGACATTGCTGGTGAAGGCATCGAACCAGACGATGCGCGATGCCAGTCCGGCCGGTGGCTGATCGGCGACCGGATCGAAGTTGATCGCGCCCGGCAGGTAGTCCAGCGCCAGGTTGAGGCCGGCGCTGGCGCGGATCAGGTGCTGGATCTCGGAGTCGGGCTCGGTACGCGCAAGTTCCGGATCGAGCTCGACCAGCACGATCTCGGGGATCGGCAGCTCCAGCAGCCGGGCGATGCCGCCGGCCACCAGTTCGGCCACCAGCGCCTTGGCACCCTGGCCGGCACCGCGGAACTTGAGCACGTACATGCCCTCGTCGTCGGCCTCGATCACCGCCGGCAGTGAACCGCCTTCGCGCAAGGGGGTGACGTAGCGGGTGGCGTTGACGGTCCGCACGGGCGTGGAGCTGGCCTTATTCGCTGTCGACGCCGCCGCTTTCGGCATCCAGGAAGTACGCCTCGACGGTGCCGTTGAACTTCATCGTCATCGCGTTGCCGCGGCGGTCCAGCGACTTGCCGACCGGCAACCGCACCCAGCCTTCGCTGATGCAGTACTCCTCGACATTGGTCTTTTCCACGCCGTTGAAGCGGATGCCGATGCCGCGATGGAACAGCTCCTCGTTGTAATAGGGACTGCGTGGGTTGGCGGCGAGGCGGTCGGGCGGGGTGATCGGGTCGGTCATGGCGAAAGCTCGGTTGAACGGAGAGTGGGCGACGTCAGCCCGTCGGGATCGGCACAGGATAATCGGCGCGGCCGGCAGATGGGGCTTTGCGGGTTCCGCCGCGCCGGCCGGCCCGGGTGGCGGCACTGAATGCAGACACACCGCGATGCAAAAGTTGTTGCAATCCGAATCTGCTGCCGTTAGGGTTCGCTTTGCTGTTTGCCAGGGTCACCGTGAATCGTGGCCCGATGCTGTAGATCCCAGATCCGCTACATCGTTGCACCTCGCTTACTCCTTGCAACCAGCACCTCGCCGCGAAAGCGGTATTTCAAAAACTAGTTCCAAGGAGCAAGAAAATGTCGAACCGTGAAACCGGTACCGTCAAGTGGTTCAACGATGCCAAGGGCTTTGGCTTCATTTCCCGTGAGAATGGCGAGGACGTGTTCGTTCACTTCCGCGCGATCCAGGGTCAGGGCTTCAAGTCCCTGCAGGAAGGCCAGAAGGTCAGCTTCACCGTCACCCAGGGCCAGAAGGGCCTGCAGGCTGACGCGGTCGAAGCGCTGTAAGCATCGATCGACTGCAGCTGCTTCCGCAGCCGCATGAGATATCAGGAAAACCCGGCTTCGGCCGGGTTTTTCTTTGTGCGTTGACAGAGCCTCGGTGAGGCGGGGCAGGTGCACCCCGTCGTGGTCGGCACGCCTTCTCCGCTCATGTCCCCCGGTCTCCGCCTGTCGGCGAAGACCTCTGCCTTTACTTCGCTGCGAAGGCCTGCCGACCACGACGGGGCCCGGCTTGCGGAGGTGCTGAACCTACGGGCGGGGACACTCGCGTGCGACCGGCCTGGGCTGGCGCCGTGGCTTGATCGTCACGGGCACTGCCCCAATCCATAGGTATCCGCCCCTTCGAGCCACTGCCATGTCCAAGCCCCTGCGAATCGACTTTGTCTCCGATGTCTCCTGTCCGTGGTGCGCGGTGGGGCTGAAATCGCTGCAGCAGGCCATGGCCAACGTGGGCGATGCGGTGGCGGTTGATCTGCACTTCCAGCCGTTTGAGCTGAATCCGCAGATGCCGCCGGAGGGTCAGGACACCAACGAGCATCTGGCCGGGAAATACGGCCTGGACGCCGACCAGCTGGCGCAGAACCGCGAGGTCCTCCGCCAGCGGGGTGCCGAGGTCGGATTCACCTTCAACCAGCGCAGCCGGGTCTACAACACCTTCGATGCCCATCGGCTGCTGCACTGGGCAGGCGAACAGGGGCGCGCGCAGGAACTGGCGCTCAAGGACGCGCTGTTGCACGCGTATTTCACCGATGACCAGGACGTTTCCTCGCATGAGGTATTGGCGCAACTGGCCGGTACGGCCGGCCTGGATGTCGCGCGGGCCCGCCAGGTGCTGGCCTCCGACGAGTTCGCCGCGCAGGTCCGCGCGCAGGAGCGGTTGTACCAGGAGCGCGGCATCCACGCGGTGCCGGCGGTGATCATCAACGAACGTCACCTGATCCAGGGCGGGCAGCCGGTGGAGCTGTTCGAGCAGGCCCTGCGGCAGATCGCCGCGGTCGGCTGAATCGGCCGGTGTCAGCTCACCCGCATCAACTCAAACAGTATCGATTCCTTCCGGATCGAGGCGCTTGATCGCAAGGATCCGGTCCACCCAGACATCGTGCACGCGCGCCGTTTCCGGGTGGTACATCGCGGGTTGTTCCAGGCGCAGCACGGCGTTGGTGCCTTCCTCGCCATCGGGTCCGAAGAACACCTGGGCGATCGGCCGCGCGGCGACGATGCCGTCGACCTGGCTGCCGTCCTCCATCCGCAGGCTGACGTGGGCGCCGTTGGGGAGCTGCTCGATCTGTTGCTGGATCCGGGCGATTTCGGCCGGGTCGGTATGCACGCGTTCGGCATTGCGGGTCATGGGCACGCCTTGCAGGAAAGTCCGGCACCGACGCTATCGCCGTGGACGGCAACGGGCGGTGAAATCCGCTCGACACGTACATCACGCCGGCCTTTCGATACTTGATGGCCGCACGTGGCTGCCGCAGGAGTCCCCATGGCCCGCCCGATCTGGTCCGGAACCTTGTCGTTCGGTCTGCTCAACATCCCGGTGTCGCTGATGTCGGGCGAACGTCGCACCGACATCTCGTTCCGTATGCTCGACGCCCGCGACAACACGCCGATCCGCTACGAGCGCGTCAACGCCGACACCGGCGAAGAGGTGGCCTGGAAGGACATCGTCAAGGCGTTCGAGTACGACAAGGGCAGCTACGTCGTGCTCGAGCCGGAGGACATCAAGTCCGCCGCCCCGGAAAGCCATGACGCCATCGAGGTGGAGGCCTTCGTCCAGGCCAGCCAGATCGACCCGCGCTATTTCGAGAAACCCTACGTGCTGGTGCCCGCGAAGAAGGCGGAGAAGGGCTACGTGCTGCTGCGCGAGGCGCTGTCGGCCACCGACCGGATCGGCATCGCGCGGGTGGTGATCCGCACCCGCGAGCACCTGTGCGCGGTGATGCCGCACGGCAACGCACTGCTGTTGCTGATGATGCGCTACCCGCAGGAACTGGTGGACATCGACGAGTACCGGATCCCCGAAGGCAAGGGCAGCGATTACCGGATCACCGCCAGGGAGCAGGCGTTCTCCGAGCAGTTGATCGAGACCATGTCCGGCGACTGGGATCCGGCCCAGTACCAGGACGAATTCCGCCAGCGCCTGCAGCAGGTGATCGGCCGGCGGATGAAGGACAAGGGCGTGGTCAAGCGCGAGGATGAGGAACCCGAGCTGCACGAGAATGCGGCGACCAATGTGGTCGACTTCATGTCGTTGCTGCAGCAGAGCATCGCCAGGAAGCGGCGTACCCCGGCGCAGGCGTCTGCCACCGATTCGGGTGCCTCGGACGCCGATGGCCCGGCGAAGAAGGCCGCGAAGAAGGTCATATCAAAACCGGCGCCGAAGACCACAACGAAAGCCGCGAAGGCCGCTGCCGCAAAGGCGGCCAATGGGGCCTCCAGGCGCGCCTCGAAGAGCGATTCCAGCTCCAACACGCCGGCGCGCAAAGCTGTCACGAAGAAGCGCGGCAAAGTCGCCTAGGCCGGTGTCGGCATGAGCCTGCAGGAGTACGCACGCAAGCGCCGGTTCGGCCACACCCCCGAGCCGGTGGGCACGGTCGGCCGCCGCCGCGGAAAACGCCCGATCTTTGTCGTCCAGCTGCACCACGCCAGCGTGCGGCACTACGACTTCCGGCTGGAGATGGACGGTGCCTTGAAGAGCTGGGCGGTGCCGAAAGGGCCGTCGCTGCGGGTCGGCGAGAAGCGCCTCGCGGTGCAGGTGGAGGATCACCCGCTGGAGTACGCGACCTTCGCCGGCGATATCCCGGCGGGGCATTACGGCGCCGGCCACGTGGACGTGTTCGACCACGGCGTGTGGAGCTGCGACGGCGACCCGCTGGAGGCGTTGGCCGCGGGCAAGATCGATTTCGTCCTGCACGGCAGAAAGCTCGGCGGCGGCTGGAAGCTGATCCGCACCGCGAAGCCGGCGGGCAAGCCGCAATGGTTGCTGCTCAAGCGCGATGACGAGTACGCGGCGGACACGGAGGCCGACGATCTGGTCGACGCACCCACGCCGGAAGGCTGGAAGGGGCGCCGGCCGTCGGGCCCGGAAAAACCGGTGGGAAAGGCAGCGAAACCGGTTGGCGCGAACTCGGCGGGGCAGTCGTCCGTGCGGCGCAGGAAAACCGATTGGCATCGCCGCGCCGCGGCCCTCGACGGTGCCAGGCCGCTGCGCGGCGATACCGGATTCGCTCCCCAGCTGGCGACCCTGCGCGGCTCGCCCCCCACCGGCGACCACTGGCTGCATGAACTCAAGTGGGACGGCTACCGTCTGCTCGCGCGGATCGACGATGGCAGGGCCAGTCTGCGCTCGCGCAATGGTCTGGACTGGACGGCCGACTACCCCGAGATCGTTGCCACGCTGGAAGGCCTGGGCGTGGCGTCCGCGAGCCTGGACGGCGAGCTGATCGCGCTCGACGACAAGGGCCGCAACAGTTTCTCCGCCCTCCAGCGCACGATCGAGGGCACCGCCAATGCGACCTTGCGTTACGTCGTGTTCGACCTGCCCAGCCTGGCCGGGATCGATCTCACCGCCACCCGTCTGGACGCGCGCAAGACGTTGCTGGAGAAGCTGCTGGCAGGCAATACGCCGCAGGATGTGGTCGCCTACAGCCAGCACGTGCTCGGCCACGGCGCGGAGGTGTTCGCGGCCAGTCTGGCGCAGGGCATGGAAGGCATCATCAGCAAGGCCGTCGATGCGCCCTACACGCCGGGCCGGTCGAGCACCTGGCTGAAGATCAAGCACTCGCAGACCGACGAGTTCATCGTCGTCGGCTTCACCGCGCCCAAGGGCTCGCGGGTCGGCTTCGGCTCGTTGCTGGTGGCGACGCGCGACGGCGGGCAGCTGAAATACGTCGGCCGGGTCGGCACCGGGTTCGACGATGCGCTCCTGCGCGACCTGACCACCCGGCTGCAGCGGCTGTCGCGCGTCGAGGCGACGGTCAACCTGCCGCCGCATGTGCCGTTTGCCGCGAGCGAGGTGACCTGGGTCGCGCCGGAACTGGTCGTGGAGGTGGCGTTCCGTGGTTGGGGCAAGGAGGGCCTACTGCGGCAGGCCAGCTACCAGCGGTTGCGCGAAGACAAAGACGCGAACGACGTGGAGGTGGCCGAGATGGACAGTCAGGACGTGAGCGATCAGGGCACGGCACGGCTCAGCAGCCCCGAAAAGCTGATCTATCCGGCCGAGAAGATCACCAAGCAGCAGGTCGCGGAGTACTACCGCGCAGTCGCCGCGCGGTTGCTGCCCGAGGTAGTGCAGCGGCCGCTGTCGCTGCTGCGCTGTCCGGAGGGCGTGCAGGGCCAGTGCTTCTTCCAGAAACACCACGCCGCCAGCCTCGGCGAGCGCGTGCATGCGGTGACGATCAGGGAGAAGGGCGGCGCGCGGGCGGAGTACGTCTACATCGACGACATCGACGGCCTGCTCGATCTGGTGCAGATGAATGTGCTGGAGCTCCACCCCTGGGGAGCGCGGATCGAGGACGTCGAGCATCCGGACCGGCTGGTGTTCGACCTGGATCCCGGCGACGGCGTGCCGTGGTCGGCGGTCAGGGCGGGTGCCCGCGACGTGCGGGCCCGCCTGGACGAGATCGGCATGGCGGGCTTCCTGCGACTGTCGGGCGGCAAGGGCGTGCACGTGGTGGTGCCGATCGCGCCGGGGCCGGGCTGGGACGAGGCCAAGGCGTTCTGCGAGGCGTTCGCCGATGCGATGGCGACCCAGTCGCCCGACAGGTACGTGGCGACCGCGTCCAAGGCCAAACGCGGCGGCGTGATCTTCATCGACTGGTTGCGCAACAGCCGCGGTGCGACCAGCGT
>DATJBR010000305.1:0-9284 GCA_035515255.1 Lysobacter sp.
TCGTCCAGGTCGTCCAGTTGTGCCAGCAGGTCGGCCTGCAGCCGGAAGTAGCCCGGCCCGACCAGTTGCCGGGTGATGTAGTCGACGGAATCCGTGTTGCCGTCGAACAGCACGTCGATGATCGGCACCGCCCATTCCAGCGCGCCCCATTCCTGCGCCTGCTTGAGCGGGATCGGTCGGTTGCGCCGGCCGCTGCCGATCGACAGCACCACCAGGTCGCTGCACTGGTCGACCTGCTTGTCGTGGCGCAGCGCCTCGGCGACCGCGCAGGCGGTGGGGTTGTTGGCCACGACGCCGCCGTCGATCAAGGCACAGGCATTGCCCTCGACCGTCATCGGGTAGGCGGGGAAGTAGGTCGGCGCGGCGGTGGATGCCCGGCAGACTTCCCACACCGGCAGGTCGCGGTGCTCGGGCTTGAAGCTCTTGAAGATCACCGCCTCGCGCGACACCGTGTCGTAACTGGTCACCATCACCGGTAATTTGAGCTGGCCGAGCGTGGTCTGTCCGAACACTTCCCGCAGCACGTTTTCCAGCCCCCTGCCGTCGTATCTGGGCGCGGAAAGTCCCTCACGGAACACCCGGCCCGTGCGCGACCACAGGCGTTCGATCATGCCGGGGAAGATGTCGTGGCGGTGGCGATGGAACAGGTCCGCGATGGTGGCAGGGCTCAACCCCATGCCCAGGCCGCAGGCGATCAATGCGCCGCTGGAAGTCCCGGCGAGCAGGTCGAAATGCCCCAGCAATCCCGGCTTGCCGGACTGGGCCAGGACATCTTCCGCGCCTCCGAGCCACAGGCAGCTGACCAGGCCGCGGATGCCGCCGCCATCGATGGAAAGGATTCGCCTCGCCTGCATGCTTCGCCTCCGTTGATGTCGGCGTGAACCAGTGCTGCGCCGTCGCGACGGCAGGCACTCCAGCGTCAGTGTTCGTGTTCGTGAATCAGAACCACTCCAGCAGCGAAATGCCCAGTCCGATCTGGGTGGAACGGTGGTTGTAGTCGATCAGGCTCTCGCCGTATCCGTCAAACACCTGCACATGGCCGCGCAAGGTGCGCGTGAGCGGAAAGCCCCAGTCGAACTGCACCGCGCCGCGCGAGGCGTCGCCGCCGCGCAGCGAGTGACGCGCCATCAGCGCGAACTCGTGGCCGTTGCGGACGTGCACGAGCGTCGCATCGCCGCGGCCGACATAGTCCTCGATGCTGGGGTTCTCGTCCTCGCTGCCGTCCGACAGCCGCCACCACGGGCGCAGGGTCAGGGCCCAGTTCTCACGGTCCAGACCGATATTCATCACGATCCGGTTCCAGCTGCGCGAGAGCGGATCGGCGCGGCCGTTGGACTGGTGGTTGATGCCCAGTCCCAGCATGCGCCCGCGCCACCCGCCGAGGCTGTAGTTGTTGCGGAACACCAGCAACACCTCCGGCTCGTAGTTCGATTCGCGGAACGGGCGTGACTCCTCGCTGTTGTAGACCTGCCAGTGCGAGGTCTGGGTGTAGCCCATCCAGATGTCGCCGTTGTCGCCGAACAGGTTCTCGACGGCCTTGGTCTTGAAACTGATCTGGAACTTCGCCTCGACGCTGTCCAGCGGCAACGGCTGCGCCGGCATGGCCGGATTGGACGAGCTGGGGAGCTCGTTCGGCCGGCTGCTCCATACCGCCGGCAACAGGTAAACCGGCTTGTAGGCGCGCAGATTGAAAATGCCCAGCTTGGAGTCCTTGGCGAGCTCCCAGCGGCTGTCGAGCAGAGCGCCCTTGCCGGCGTTGGCGATGCTGGTCTCCAGCGATGTACGGCCGTCATCGGACTTGAACAGGTCATTTGCCGCCAGGCGCGCACGTTCCCGGCGTGGCAGGTTGGCGCGCTCACGCTCGGCGATCTCGTCCCTGGCTCGCCTGGCCTGGAGGGCCTCGGCGTCCGCGCGCAGCGGATCGTCCGGTCGGCGCTGGAAGATGCGGTCGTAGCAGGCGAGC
Organism: Lysobacter sp.; assembly: GCA_035515255.1. GTDB lineage: Bacteria > Pseudomonadota > Gammaproteobacteria > Xanthomonadales > Xanthomonadaceae > Novilysobacter. The sequence goes on from DATJBR010000305.1 coordinate 1,964, forward strand.
CGGTCCACATCGACATTGAGCGCGACGCACGCCTCGGGGGTTGCCGGCGATCTGGCCTGGCTTTGGGAGAAAGCCGGGCCGGCGAGGACGGTGGTCGCCAGGACCATGCCCGCCGAAGTGGCGCGGCTCCATCGGCGTTTGCGTGAGGCGGAGGCAAGCATGGGATGGCTCATGGGGGCGGCGGCATCAGGTCGTCGGTGGAGTGGGCGCGTTGCGCATCGGCCAGTTGCTGGTCCATGTCGCGGTTGATCGAAACATCCTGGGGTCCGATATCGGCAGCCGCATCCGTCTGCGTTGTGGTTCCGGCGCTGGCGGCTTCGGTCGTCGGCACCGGGACCAGGTACCGCACCGAACGCGGGCCTTCGATGCCGGCATCGAAAAAAGCCTTCTTCACCGCCCGGATCGCGGCGCTGCGCACCTTGCCCAGATCGTTCTGGCGCTGGTCGATCCAGCCGTAGAACTGCAGCTTGAGTCCGTCGCCCTCGTAACCGCTGATGACCCACGAAGGTCCTGGATCCGACAGCACGCCGTCGGTGGCGGCAATCCGGTTCATGGCGACTTCCTGCGCGCGACCGATCGAGGTTGCCGGATCGACCGGGATCGAAAAATCAAAGCGCCGCTTCGGGTTTCGGCTGAAATTGAGCACGACCGACTTGAACACCAGCGCGTTGGGAAGACTGAGCCGGTTGCCGTCGAAGGTCATCAGGATCGTCGCGCGCGAGGTCAGGGCGACGACCTTGCCTTCGTAACTGTCGATCCGCAGCGAGTCGCCCGGCTCGAACGGCCGCCGCAGGCTCAACAGGATGCCCGCGACGTAGTTTTCGGCGATGTCCTTGAACGCGAAACCGGCCACCAGCCCGATCACGCCGGCCGATCCCAGCACTGCGCCGACCAGCGCGGTCGCGCCCAGAAGGTCGAGCGCGGTCAGGACGCCGGCCAGCAGCACCAGCCATTGCACCAGGTTCTGCACCAGCCCGTCGAGGTAGGGATTTTCGCTGCGCCACCGGCGCAATCCGATCCGCCGGCCAATCGCGCGACCTGCCCACCACGACACCATCACCAGGGCGATGGCGACCACCAGCAACGGAATGGCGGCGATGAGCCGCACCAGTTTGTTGGTGGCCAGTTCGATGGCCGCGTCTAAACGGTCGACAAGCCGGGTGCTGAGCTGGACGTGGTTCTCGACCGTCGTCACGCCCGGCTGCTGGCTGGCGATCTGCGCGGCGAGTACCCGGTTGTCGACATCCACCACCTTGCCGTCCAGCCGCGCCACCCCGGCCTGCACGGTGACGGTCACGTCCTGCATGCCCTCCGCGTTCTGCAGTCGGCGCGCGAGGTCCTGGCTCAATGCCAGATCACTGTCAGGGTCTGGCGGCACGGAAGGTTGTGCCGTCACCAGCAGGCTGATGCACGACAACAACACGATGGCGATGGAGGCGGCAAACAGTCTGGGCATGCGTGAGGTCCGGAACATCGTCAGGGAGTGGTGTCCTGCAGCATCCACGATGCCGCGGTCACGATCAAAGCATCCTCGACCAGACAACCGGAAACGCCCGCGGATCAGAAAAACCACGCAAACGCGAACACGCCCAGCATGGCGAACACCAGGCCGATCTTGAGCGCGGTGCCGAGCAGGATTCCCAACCAGGTGCCGATGCCGACCCGGGTTGCATGACGGACTTCGCGGCTGTGGAGCAGTTCGCCCGCCAACGCGCCGATGAAGGGACCGGCCAGCAGGCCGATGATGCCGAAGAACAGCCCCGCAAAGGTGCCGACGATCGCACCCGCAACCGCCAATCGGCTCGCACCCACCCGCCTGGCCCCCACCGCGGTGGCAAACAGGTCGATCGCAATCGACATCAGGGTCAGCAATCCCAGTATCCCGATCACCCATGCCCCGACCTGCGCGAACCCGTCGGCCCAGGCCGCCAGCAGCATGCCGGCAAATACCAGCGGTACTCCGGGAATGGCGGGCAATATCGTCCCGGCCAGTCCCAGCAGTACCAATATCGCCGCGATCAGGAAGTAAAGCGTCTGCAGGTCCATGGCACGTCCTTGGGCAGTGATTGTTGATGCGTGATTGCATTTTCACGGTGCGCGGGGTAGTTTCGGGGCCGCTGTTTGTCAGGGTCACCGTGAATCTTGGCCCGATGTGGTTGATCCGAAGATCGCTTCATCGTTGCACCTTGCTTCTTCCTTGCAACCAGCCCGGCGCGACCGCGCTGTTTTCAACGCGCCGCTATCAATCCATGTTCCAAGGAGCAAGTAAATGTCCAACCGTGAAACCGGAACCGTCAAGTGGTTCAACGATGCCAAGGGTTTTGGCTTTATCAGCCGCGAGAATGGCGAAGATGTATTCGTCCATTTCCGTGCGATCCAGTCCGAGGGCTTCAAGAGCCTGCAGGAAGGCCAGCAGGTGTCCTTCGTGGTCACCCAGGGCCAGAAGGGTCTGCAGGCTGACGAAGTCCAGGCGGTATAACGTCTGAGCCGTCTCGAAAAACCCCGACTCAGGTCGGGGTTTTTTGTGCGCGGAATGTTTGTGTAAACAATGGCCCGCATTGCTGCGGGCCATTGATGTTGCGGGTTGATGCGGCAGGGGCCGGGATCAGGCCGGTCCATGCCGATGGGCCAGCCGTATTGGTCACTGGATCAGCGTACCCAGGCGCGGCCGTCGTATACACGGACATAGGAACCCTCGCGGATACCGTCCAGGTCGCGCTGGCTGACGACGACGGTGCGACCGTTGTCCATCCGCACCTGGACGTTGTAAGTCGCGCCGTCGATGTTTTTCTGGATGGCGTTGCCTGCGACCGCACCGGCTACGGCGCCGGCCACGGTTGCGGTATTGCGGCGCCCCGAACTCTTGCTGTTGCCCAGTTCACGTCCCGCTACCGCGCCTACCAGACCGCCCAGTACTGCACCGGTGGCGTTGGGGACATTGCTGTTGCCGGCCACCTGCTCGATCCGGACGACGGTGCCGCAATCCTGGCAATTGGCCGGGGTGCCGTAACCGGGGGAGGTGACGTAGCCATTGTTGGAGCCATAGCCGCTGTTGGAACCGTAGCCCGGAGCGGTCGCGCAGCCGGCCAGGGCGAGCGCTGCAGCTGCCGCGACCATGATCAGTCGGGGGTTCTTGTTGCTTGTGGACGGGTTGTTCATGGGCTGGCTGTTCATGGAAGGTCTCCGGCGTGGCGGGAAATATCGGTGGCGAGATCGCCACGAGTTCCCAAGCTAGGCGCGGATGCGTGAACAGTCGATCAACCGGACTGCCGCCCCCGTGCGGCGCGTGACCGACGACACCGGCGTGACAGGTTGAAGTGGCCGATCACGGCCTGCGGGCACTCAACGGAAGTCCTGATGGCAGGCCTTGCAGTTCTCGCCGATCTTTTTGGTGGTTTCCGCCAGGCCTTCGCAATTGAGCGGAGGGCTGGCCAGTGCGGCATCCAGGGTGGCGCGGAACCGGCTGGCGTGCTCGGCAAAACGCTTGTCGTCGCTCAGGCCGGGGAATGCAGGCTCAAGGTCGTTGGCGATCGTGCGCAGTGCCTGCAGGTGGGGCAGGGTGTCGATCGCGCTGCAACGGTTGGCTTTCATGCTGATCTGCAATTGTGCGGAGTGTGCCGCCATGACGTGCATAGCTGCGCTCGGGAAACGATCCTGCCAGTCCTTCCTGCCCTCCACCGCGCGCAACAGCATGACCGTGGCGATCACGCCGATGACCAGTCCCACCAGCAGCAGGATGAGGTATTTCGCGCCGTTGGCTGGGCGCTTGCTGTCATGACTGGTATCGGGCTGGGGATTGCTCATGGCCTGGCTCCTGTGAATTGCGCGAAACGATAGCACGCGCCATGCAGCGGGCCGGGCGGCCGGCATTTACACTATCGGGATGACCACTTCCCCCCTGGACCCAAGCCTGCTGGAGCGTTTCGGCGGGATCGACCGTTTGTATGGCAATGGCGCACTGGCACGTTTCGCGACCTCCAGAGTGGCCGTGGTCGGCATGGGTGGCGTCGGCTCCTGGGTGGTGGAGGCGTTGGTGCGCAGCGGGGTCGGCCACCTCAGCCTGATCGATGCCGATGACATCTGCGTATCCAACAGCAACCGCCAATTGCCGGCGCACGAAGGCCAGTTCGGCCGCGCGAAGGTGGTGGCGATGGCCGAGCGCTGTCGCGCGATCAATCCATTGGTCGAGGTGGAGGCGGTGGAGCAGTTTTTGACCGCGTCCACGCTGGCGCCGATGCTGGATCGCGACTTCGACCTCGTGCTGGATGCCTGCGACAGTTTTCGCAGCAAGGTCGAACTGATCGCCTGGTGCCGTCGACGCAAGTTGCCACTGGTGGTGTGCGGCTCGGCCGGTGGCCGGACCGATCCGACCCAGGTGCGGGTGCGCGACCTGTCGCGTACCGAGCACGACGCGATGCTGGCGTTGATCCGCAAGAAACTGCGCGCCGAGTTCAACTTCCCCAAGAGCCCGCAGCGGTACTTCAGCGTGCCGGCGGTGTACTCGCTGGAAAACGTGAAATACCCGCAAGCCGATGGCAGCGTCTGCGGTGTACGCCCGCAGGTGGCTGGCGATGTTGCGCTCAAGCTCGATTGCGGCGCGGGGCTGGGCGCCGCGACCCATGTGACGGGTGCATTCGCGTTCGCGATGGTGGGCAAGGCGCTGGAACTGCTGTTGAAGCCGAAGCCGAAGCGGGATTTGTTGGACGACGCGTCCGCTATCACGTCAGAAGAAGCCGTCGCAGCGTCACCGGCCGACTGACAATCCGTCGATGTGCGCGGACGCTGGAACGTCGCCCTCGTCGACGGCCGGATGGAAGTTGAACGGCGGACTGGCCAGAACATCCATCACGCTCAGATCGCCTCGAACGGTTCTCCGAACAGATCCGACTGGGCGCGATTGTCGTCCTGTTCGATGAAACCCGACAGGCCGACGCCGACCAGGCGGTAACGCGTTTCCACGGGCAGGTCGACGCGTGCGCGCAGGTCGCAGGCAATGGCCGTAAGCGCTTCCAGCGACGCCGGTCGCGTCGGTGGCGTCAGACTGCGGGTAAGCAGGCGGAAATCACCGGTCTTGAGTTTCAGCACCACGGTGCGGGCGACGCGGTCCGGATGTCGCTGCCGTTCGCGTTGGTAGCCGGCCCAGGTGTTTTCGGCGAGCTGGCGGATGTGCGGCTCCAGGTCGGCCAGCAGCAGGTCGTGCGCGAAGGTGTCTTCGGAGGAGATCTGCATGCTGGGGCGCTCCGGCCGGACCGGGTTGTCGTCGATGCCCTGCGACAACTCGTGCAGACGGCGGCCCCAACGGCCGAAACGCAACTCCAGCTCGGCTGCCGGCAGCAGGCGCAACTGGCCGACGGTGGCGATGCCCAGTTCGGCCAATTTGCCCTGCATCACCTTGCCGACGCCCGGCAGGCGACCGACCGGCAAGGGCGTCAGGAACGCCTCGATCTGGCGCGGGCGGATCACGCAGATGCCATCGGGCTTGTTCCAGTCCGAGGCGATCTTGGCGAGGAACTTGTTGGAGGCCACGCCGGCGGAGGCCGTCAGTCCGGTTTCCTCGCGGATCGCGGCGCGGATCGCTTCCGCCGTCGCGGTGGCCGAAGGCAGGGCGGTCCTGGTGCGGGTGACATCCAGGTAGGCCTCGTCCAGCGACAACGGTTCGATGAGGTCGGTGTGGCGGGCAAAAATCCCGCGGACCTGCTGCGACACCGCCTTGTAGCGGACGAAATCGGGCGGCACGAAGATCGCCTGCGGGCACAGCCGCTCTGCGCGACCGGCCGGCATCGCCGAGCGCACGCCGAACACACGTGCTTCGTAGCTGGCCGCGCATACCACCGAGCGCGCGCCGCGCCAGGCAACCACCACCGGCTTGCCGCGAAGATCGGGGTCGTCGCGCTGCTCGACCGATGCGTAGAAGGCATCCATGTCGACGTGGAGGATCTTTCGGGGTGGGGTAGGCATGGCGTTCTGGAGCGTTTCGCGTTCTGGCGGAGCGGATGGCGGCGTGGGGTGCCATTGTGGTCGCGGCGGGCAACCGGCTGTAGCCTCGCATCCTTTCCCGACAGCCATCGGGACGTACCGATGGAAACGTACCGGCATCGCACTTGGCCCTGCCGCCGGGTTTTGGCAGGCTGGGCAGCGGTCTGCGCGATGATGGCAAAACTTACCGGAGCAATCGCATGCAGCAACGTCGCCATTTCTCGATGCTTCGCGAATTCCAACTCGCGGACTGGTTCACCCTCGGCAATGCCTTTTGCGGCACCGGCGCGATCTTCGCCGCGATGCGCTTCCTGCAGGACGGCATCGTGCACGACCTGATGATCGGCATGGCCTTGATCCCGCTGGCCTTCATCTTCGATGCGCTGGATGGCCGGATCGCACGATGGCGCAACTCGGCCTCGACCCTGGGGCGCGAGCTGGACTCGCTGGCCGACGTGATTTCCTTCGGCGTCGCTCCGGCTGCGCTGGCCTATGCCTGCGGCCTGCAGGGCGGTTGGGACTGGGTGGTGCTGAGCTTCTTCGTCGGCTGCGGAGTCAGCCGCCTGGCGCGCTACAACGTCACCGCCGAGCAATTGTCGGGCGACGAAGGCAAGGTCAAATACTTCGAGGGAACGCCGATTCCGACCAGCCTGGTGCTGGTGGTCGTGCTGTGGGTCGCGGCCTGGCAGGGCGCCATCGGCAGCCAGTTGTGGCTCGGCATGATCAAGCTGGGTCCGTGGCAATTCCACCCACTGGTGCTGATGTTCGCGTTGTCGGGCACCTTGATGATCAGCAAGACGGTGCGCATCCCCAAGCCCTGAGTCAGGCCTCCGGCGATGGCGGAGCATGCGGCGTTTGCGTTGCTATGATCGACGTCACGCTGGGAGAGTGGAATGGCCAATCACGGATTCGGTATGGGCGGCTTTCCGCCCGAAGGTTTCGGTAGCGGTAGTGATGACTTCGCGTCGCTGGCACGGCAGTACTGGAATCGCTGGGGCGAGATGATGCGTGGCGAAACGGCGCCTGCATCCGCGCCGGGGTTTTCGACGGCGGGTTTTCCGGGCAACGGGTTCCCCGGGTTTTCCGGTGCCGGTCAGGCAGGTGTCGGCCCGTCGGGTGGAGCCGTCGGCGCGATGCCGGGTTGGAACGAGGCGGTGGCGTGGTGGTCGCAACTCGCCCGCGGAGGCGGCCAGCCGGCGGATGCCACGGTTGAACGCTTCAATACCCAGGCGCGTGGCTGGTACGCACAGATGCAGCAACTGGCGGCGCAGTTCGCCGGCCAGAACGCCAGCGCAGCCGATGTCGCCAAGGCCTGGAAGCAGGGCTTTGGCGGTGCTGGCGGCAA
>DATJBR010000306.1:0-1740 GCA_035515255.1 Lysobacter sp.
GCCAGCCATTACCGCTTCCAGGCCCTGCTGTACGTGATCGCGGTCGATCGCTACCTGCGCCAGCGCATCGGCCCGGCCTACGACCGCAGCACGCAACTGGGCGAGGCGATCTATCTGTTCGTGCGGGCGGTCGGCGTGGCCCCGACCCTGGTGCCCGGCGCCGGGATCTGGGCCCACCGTTTCAGCGATGAGCTGATCGATGCGGTCGATGCCGTCCTCGCCAACCGCACACAGGAGGCCGCATGAGCCGCTACGGTTTTGACGCGTTGCCCGCCGGGTCGTTTGCCGAGGCCTGGCGCCCGCTGGAACGCGCCTTGTACCGCTGGGTCATCGGCCATGAGGGCTCGACGCTGCTCGCCAGGGTGGCCGCCTGGGCGAGTCTGGCCGATGGCCGGGGCGACACTGCCCTGTGGCTGTCCGGCGGTGTCGAAAGCGGCAGCGAAATGCCCGCGTTGAACGAAGCCGAGATTGCCGCGCTGGCTGACGAATCGATGGTCGGCACCCCGGACACCGATGCCGCGACCCCGGTTCCGTTCGTGCTCGATGCCGACGGCCGGTTCTACCTGTGGCGCAATTACCGGCACGAAGTCGCGGTGGCCGATGCGGTCATGCGACGGCGTGATCAGGCCGATGCCGTCACCGTCACCGTCACCGAAGACGACATCGACACCTTGTTCCACGGCGTCGACGACGACACGGTTGCGCAGCAACGGCTCGCGGTCCGCCGCGTCGTGGGGCGCAAACTGTTCGTGCTGACCGGCGGGCCGGGTACCGGCAAAACCACCACCGTGCTGCGTATGTTGCTGATGCTGCAACGCCGCGCGTACCGACCGCTGACGATCCAGGTCGCCGCGCCGACCGGCAAGGCCGCCCAGCGGCTGGTGCAGTCCCTGCGTGAGGGCAAGCAGAAGCTGCGTCGGCACGCCGACAAGCCACTGCCCGCGGACTGGCTCCCGCTGCTGGAAAACGTGCCCGACCACGAAGCGCTCACCCTGCATCGCCTGCTCGGGTACCGGCCGTACGACAACGTCTTCGCGCGCGATGCGAAAGACCCGATTCCCGCCGATATCGTGGTCGTCGACGAGGCATCCATGGTCGACCTGGCCATGCTGCGTGGCCTGCTCGACGCCGTGCGACCCGATGCCACGCTGATCCTGGTCGGCGATGCCGACCAGCTGACCTCGGTCGCCGCCGGCTCGGTGCTGATGGACCTGGTCACCGCGATGGATCCTGCCACTGAGGAAGATGCCGATGAGGAGCGCGCTGACGATGGAACGGACACCAACGATCTGGTGAAGCTGCGTCACAGCTTCCGCGCCGAGCGGTACCTGGTGGACATCAACCAGGCCATCAACGCCGGAGATGCCGAAGCGCTTCAACTGGCGATGACGGCCGCCGCGGAGCATGCAAAGCACATCGTCATCGAAACCCCGCAGGAGCTCGGCAGGGAGGTCGAACGCTGGTCGAAGCGGATCGCAAAGACCGAGGAGCTGCGTGCCTCCAGCGACGGTGTCACCGACGCAAGCGGCAAGGGTCCGGCGGAGGTCGCCCTGACCGCGCTCGCCAGGCGCCAGCTGCTGTGCGCCATGCGCGAAGGCCCATACGGCGCCCCGGCGGTCAATCAGGCCATCGAACACCGCCTGCGCAAGGAGTGGGGCGAGGAGCCCGGCCGCGAGTGGTACCCCGGCCGCGCCGTGATCATCGTCCGCAACGACTACACCGCCGGCCTGTTCAACGGCG
>DATJBR010000307.1:0-4672 GCA_035515255.1 Lysobacter sp.
GCGCTGGTCCAGGTCGATCGTGCCGCGGTGGGCGACCATCTTCTTGGACGGCTTCAGCGTGCCCATCATCGACAGCATCAGCATCGTGCTGCCGAACACCACCAGGTACACCCCGACATCGAACGCGCTCGCGCTGGCCAGTCCGATCGTGCCCAGCCACGGCAGCACCAGGTCGTGGTGGCCGCTGGTCAGGAACGGCAGGCCGAACAACATCGACGCGCCGCCGCTGAGCGCGGCAATCACCAGACCGGTACCGATGAGGCGGATATAGTCGAAGCCGAATCGCGACTCCACCGAATTGGCGCCCTGGATCACGTACTGGACCAACAACGGCACCGCCAGCGTCAGGCCGGCGATGAAGCCGCCGCCGGGCGCGTTGTGGCCGCGCAGGAACAGGAAGATCGATACCACCAGCGTCAGCGGGAACATCACCTGGGCCAGGTCGGCCGGCACCGGCAGTTTCACCGGAGCACCGGGCATGACTTTCTCCGGTGCAGTGCGCGCGCGTCGCAGCATCGCGTGCACCACCAGCCCGGCGATGCCGTACACGGTGATCTCGCCGAAGGTGTCGAAGCCGCGGAAGTCGACCAGGATCACGTTGACCACGTTCGCGCCGAACGCCTCCGGCAGCGAGCGCGCCAGCAGCTCGGTGGCGACGGTGTCGGTCGGGCGGGTCATCATCGCCCACGCCAGCGCGCCCACGCCGCCGCCGGCGGCAATGGCGATCATCGCGTCCCGGCCCCGACGCAGGCCGGAGCGCTCGCGCGGCGAGTCCTTGGGCAGGTAGTGCAGGCCCAACAGCATCAGCGACAAAGTGACGGTCTCCACCAGCAACTGGGTCAGCGCCAGGTCGGGCGCCGACAGGGCGACGAAGGTCAGGCTCACCGCCAGGCCGGTGCCGCTCATCGCGATCAGCGCGAGCAGGCGGGTGCGGTACAGCAACAGGGTCGCGAGCGTGCAGCCGACCATCACCAGCCACAGCACCCAGGCCATCAGCGGCATCGGCTGCGAGATGCGTGCCGGCACGGTCTGCGGATCGCTCCACGCCGGGTCAAGCCAGCCGGCCACGAACGGCGCCGCACCGACCGCGATCGCCACCAGCACCAGCGCCAGCATGCTGCGCTGCACGCTGTCGTTGGCCAGCAGGTGGGTGAAACGGCGGGCGAGGTGGAACAGCGCTTCGATGTTGAGCCGGAACAGGCGCCGGCCGAGCGAGCGGCGCACGTTGGCGTGCAGGTCGATCAGCCGGCGCAGGCCGAAGTACAGCAGCACGCCGCCGACCACCCCGCCCAGGCTCATCGCCAGCGGCAGGTTGAAGCCGTGCCACACCGCCAGGCTGTAAGCGGGCACGTTGTCGCCGAGCACGCCATGGGCGGCGGCCGACAGCATCGGCGCGATCGTCCATTGCGGCGCGATGCCGACCGCCACGCAGGTCACCGCCAGGATCGCGACCGGCACCTGCATGAAACGCGGCGGCTCGTGGATTTCCTGGTTGACGGCGCGCGGCCCCTTGCCGAAGAAGGTCTCGTGCACGAAGCGCAGGCTGTAGGCCACCCCGAACACCGCGAACAGGAACGCCGCCACGGGAATCCCCAGCCGGGCGAGGTCGTGGCCCTGGATTTCCAGCGCCTGGGCGAAGAACATTTCCTTGGACAGGAAACCGTTGAGCAGCGGGATGCCGGCCATCGCCAGCGACGCGATGATCGCCAGCGCGCTGGTGTAGGGCAGGGTGCGACGCAGGTTGCCGAGCCGGCGCATGTCGCGGGTGCCGGTCTCATGGTCGATGATGCCGGCGGCCATGAACAGCGAGGCCTTGAAGGTGGCGTGGTTGAGGATGTGGAACAGGCCGGCGACCACCGCGAACGGCGTGGACAGGCCGAACAGCAGGGTGATCAGGCCCAAGTGGGAGATCGTCGAGTACGCCAGCAGGCCTTTCAGATCGTGCTGGAAGATCGCGTTCCAGGCACCGATCAGCAACGTCACCGCGCCCACGCCGCTGACCACGTAGAAGAACAGGTCGGTGCCGGCCAGCACCGGATGCAACCGCGCCAGCAGGAACACGCCGGCTTTCACCATCGTTGCCGAGTGCAGGTAGGCCGACACCGGCGTCGGCGCCGCCATCGCGTGCGGCAACCAGAACTGGAACGGGAACTGCGCGCTCTTGGTGAACACCCCGCCCAGCACCAGCGCCAGCAGCCACGGATACAGCGCATGCGCGCGGATCGCATCGCCCGCGGCGAGCACGACATCCAGCTCGTAGCTGCCGACGATGTGGCCGATCATGATGATGCCGGCGAGCAACGCCAGGCCGCCGCCGGCGGTGATGGTCAGCGCCATCCGCGCCCCTTCGCGCGCGTCCTGGCGTTGCGACCAGAAGCCGATCAGCAGGAACGAGCTGATCGAGGTCAGCTCCCAGAACACCGCCAGCAGCAGCAGGTTGCCGGCCAGCACCATGCCCAGCATCGAGCCCATGAACAGCAGCAGGTAGCAGAAGAACCGCCGCGCCTTCTCGTGCGCGCCGAGGTAGTAGTGCGAGTACATCACCACCAGCCCGCCGATCCCCAGCACCATCGCGGCGAACATCCACGCCAGCCCGTCCAGCCGCAACGAGAAGGCCAGGCCCAGTTGCGGAATCCACGGCACGCTCCAGCGCACGATCTCGCCGGCGATCATCTGCGGGGTCAACACGGCGAGCATCAGCATGCCCAGCAGTGGTGCCAGTCCAGCCAGCCACGCGGTGGTACGGCGGCTGGCGCCGCGGCTGGCCATTACCAGGGCGGCGAACACGAACGGCAGGGCTAGCACGATTGGCAGCAAAGGGAGTCCTGGCGGGTGGGCGGCGGGCGCCGACGAAAGAAGGGTGACGCCGGCGGAGGACGGCCGATTCTAACCGACGCGCCTGACCGGCACGCTTGACCGATGCGGCTGACTGACGTGGATGACGCATGCGCTCAATCCCGCTATCCGATCGGATCGACTGGCACGCGCCGCACCGGAATGCCTGCCTCACCCCGTCTGGGGCGCTCCATCCAGCACCAAAAGATGGAGCAGTCGATAGCGTCACGGCGAAAAATCCGGGCCATAAAGTCCGGGCCGAAGTCCGGCCGCCGCATCGACCTGTCGCGCCGCTGGTTATGCTGTTGCGCTCCCGGCAAGACGGAATGACTCCATGCGCGACACCCCTCTGCGCGATGCCCTGGTGTTCGGCGGCACCGGCCAGATCGGTCGCGCGGTACTGGCGTGCCTGCCGGCCGACCGTTGGCGGGTCACCGCGGTCTCGCGCCGCGAACCGGTCGAGGGCAATGGCAGTGACAGTGGCGTCCGCTGGCTGCGGGGCGAGCTGGATGCACCGCCACGATTGCCGGAGCGCGTCGATGCGGTTTTCAGTTGCGGTCCGCTGGACGGATTTGCGCGCTGGTATGCCGGTACCGGACTCCAGGCCACGCGCGTGATGGCGTTCGGCTCGACCAGCGTGGACACCAAGCAGGACTCGACCGATCCGGCCGAGCGCGACCTTGCCCGGCGTCTGGCGCAGGCCGAGCAGCGGATATTCGATCGGGCAGCCACGCGTGGCGCGGCGGCGACCGTGTTGCGACCCACACTGGTCTATGGGGTGGGTCGCGACGCCAGCCTGACCCGCATCGCGGTGCTGGCCCGACGCTGGGGCCGGTTCCCGCTGCCCCGTGGCGCGAATGGCCTGCGCCAACCCGTGCACGTCGACGATCTGGCCGCTGCCGCACTCGGTTGTCTGGATCGGCCCTCCACGTACGGTCGCGCCTACGCTCTGCCCGGGGGCGAAACGCTCACCTATCGGGACATGGTGGCGCGCGTGCTGGCCGCCTTGCAGCCACCGGCAAAGCTGGTCGAGCTGCCCGCTCCGCTGTTCCATCTGATGCTGGGCGTGGCGCGGATCAGTGGCCGTGCCAGCGGACTGGGGGCGGCGGTCGCGCGCATGCGAGCGGATCTGGTGTTCGATGCCGCTCCGGCGCAACGCGATTTCAACTACCTGCCGCGTCGCTTCCAGCCGACTGCAGCGATGTTCGACGCCGTGGATTCCACGGTGCCGTAGCCGCTCGCGTCCGAAGCCGGCCTGCCAGATGTACCTGGCCGGTTGTGCTGGTTGGCGCAAGGGAAGGCAGTGGGTGAAGGACTGCCGACAGGCTCAGGCAACTTGCCCGCTGGGGCCCCTCCGGCCTCGTGTCGCTTTACTCCTGCCAGGCTCCATCAAGAGCCTGCTCAAGCACTTCTCCATCGCCGGAGCCCATCTCGCAGACGATTCCTTCCGGACCGGTCGCCATCAATGCCTGCTGTTCGAAATCGACCTCCCATGCCGCCACTGCGTTGACCGGAAGGTCGTGACTGAGAGGCGCCACGGCCACCAGAGTCGGATCGGGCCGGCCATGTCTGAGGCAGTGAAACGCGATGACATGGCCGGGCGGGACTTTTCCGTCCAGCTCGACGACGTCGACCGGGTCGGTGGCGGCGATTTCGTCGCCCTCGTACAGCGACTTTGCCAGCACCAGTGTGCCTACATCCACATAGGCAACGAGATCGCAGAGGCCGTCATTGCCGACGATGTCCACCGGGTACATGCAGGCCGTTTCCACAGATACGGTCGGCTCGCCGGCCGGGGTGCAGGCCGCCACCCGGCCGGACACGAGCGTCAGTGCCA
>DATJBR010000308.1:0-2416 GCA_035515255.1 Lysobacter sp.
CGGTGCTTGTGCCACTCCACGAACCACGGGTTCGAGCGGCTGGACACGCCGCGGATGTGGGTCACCCGGACCTGGTTGGCCACGGCGATCGCGGCGCCGGCGGCGGCCACACGCCGGCACAGGTCGAGGTCCTCGGCATGCAGGCGGTAGCCCTCGTCGAAGCCGCCGGTACGATCGAGCAGGCTGCGCGACAGGAACATCAGCGCCCCGGATACCGCTTCGACCGGCTGCAGCAACTGGGTGTCGTCGGGTGCAATCGCCAGCGAGCGGTCACCGCGGCGAGGCATGCCATTCGCCGATTCATCAGGCGCGATGGCGCGGTCACCACGCAACCTGTCAGGGAACCACCGAAATAGCGCACCGGGCATTCCGGCGAACATCGCCACGAAATCGGGATTGCGCCGGCGCGCGGCCGGATCGCGCAGACCGTCTTCATCGACCAGGTCGGCGCCGAGCAGGATGCCGTCGGGCGCCGCGTCACCGCGTGATACCGCCAGCGCACGCAATCGGACAAGGGTGTCGGTTTCCACCAGCGCATCGGGGTTGACGAAAGCGATCCAGCGGCATGCGTCTGCCCCCGAACACGCCCCCAAACCAGCCACATCGGCAGCGCCCTGGTTGCAGGCGACCGCGAAGCCGGGGTTGTCGGGATTGGCGATGAAGCGCACGCGCGGGTCGGCGGTGGCGTGGCGCTGGATGATCGCCAGACTGCCGTCGCTGGACAGGTTGTCCACCACCCGGATCGCGGCCACGCCACTCGCGGCGCGCAGGCGCTCCAGGCACTCGTCGATCGTGGACGCACTCTGGTAGGTGACCACGACGACGGCGATGTCGGCGTTGCCGGAGGGTTCGGAGAAAGGGTCGGTCATGGAAGCGGAACGGTAAGCGTCGCCGGATGGTCGGCCGCAACGGGCGATTCGTCCACCGCGGATTGCTCCATTGGGGGTTGTGGTTGTTCCGCCGGATCGGGCTGCGGCGAGGCTGGCGGCCTTTCCCCGCCATCGCCGGACGCCAGATCGCCACCCACCGGCACGACCGGCTCCACCGGGTCCGGGAACAGGTCCGCCTGCGGCACGGGCGGGCCGACCGTCGCCAGCCGGTGCTCCAGCTGGCGGCGCGCGGCCTGCAACGGGTCGCGCATCAGGAAGCCGGCCAAACGTGGATGCCAATCGGGCCAGCGGACGGCCAGGCGGTCCATGTCGCCGTCGAACGGCGCGCCCTCCGCCACCCGGGCCACGAAGGCCGACTCGCACAGCACGTTGCGCCAGCCCAGTCCCGACAACCGCAGCGACAGGTCGATCAGGGCCGCGTACCACGACCCGTAACTGGCGCTGTCCAGGCCCCGCGCACGCTGGCGCGCGGTACCGCGCAGCAGCACCGCGTGGCCGACGGCGGCGGGCAATTCGGGGTGGGTCGCCGGCATCCGGGCGGCGGCACGCGCGAGGCGTTCCGGGTCGGCGGGCATCGGGTCGACTTCCCCCATCCGTGGCCAGCCGGCGGCTTCGCCGGCATTGCACCACGGGGTCACGGTGGCGATCGCGCCGTCTCCGGCCAGGCAGACGGCCATGCGCTCCAGCCAGCCCGGCAGCGGCACCGCGTCGGCCGCGAGCAGCGCGACGTCGGCATCGCCACAAGCGGTAAGCACCTCGTCGAGGTGGGCGAGCTCGCCGATGCTGCGCTGGCGACGCGTGTAGTCGGCCTTCAGTGCGGTGCGCGCCATCCAGCGTTCGATGATCGCGTAGCCGCGCGGACCGGCCTGGGCGTCGTCGGCGAGCCAGACCCGGGTACCGGCCGGGGTACCGGCATCCAGCGCGGCCAGGCAGGCATCCAGTGCATCGTCATCGCTGCCGACCGGCACCACCACGATCGGCAACTCAGTCATGCCACCGACCCCACGCCGGTGGAGAAACGTGGGCTCGCGCGGGCAATGCCGGACTCACGGTTTCGACGGGCGGTGCAACGGTTCCAGCGCGCGGAAACGCCGGCCGTATTCGTCGGTCAGGTTGCGTGCGTCCTGCGGGTTCCGCACGATGGTGGGCGTCAGCAGCACGATGGTTTCCTCACGCCGGGTTGCGGACGTCTGGGTGCCGAACAGGCCGCCGATCACCGGGATCCGGTTCAGGCCCGGGAAGCCCTTGGAGCCACGGACCACGCTGTCGCGGATCAGGCCGGCCAGCATCACCGTGTCGCCGCTCTGGATCGCCGCCTCGGTCTTGAGCTTGCGGGTGTCGATGCGCACGTTGCCGAAGCGGTCTTCCGCGCCGCTGGGCGCGCTGACCTCCTGCACGATTTCCAGGAACACCATGCCGTCCTTGCTCACCCGCGGGCGCACCTTGAGGATCACGCCGGTGTCCAGGTACTGCACCTGGCTGTAGCTGGTGTCGTTGCCCAGGCCGGGGTTGACCGTCACCGAGGA
>DATJBR010000309.1:0-14995 GCA_035515255.1 Lysobacter sp.
GTCGAGATCCACGGCCAGCACGAACACCAGGCACTGCTGTCACGCCCCAGCCAGTTGGCTCTGCTCGATGCCTATGCACGCACGGCGCCGGAGTGCCGCGTCGTGGCCGAGGCCGCCGGACGCTGGAGCGCCTTGTTGCGCGAGCGCGAGGAGCTGTCGGCGCAAGGGGATGTGTCGGACCGCATCGACTGGCTTGAGCACCAGCACGCCGAGCTGGAACGCGAGACGCTGGAGCCCGAATCGATTGAACAACTGCTGCTGGACCACCGCCGCCAGGCGCATGCCAGCGACCTGATCGAGGCCAGCGAAAACGCTTTCCGGCAACTGGGCGGCGATGACGGCCCCTCCGTGTCGCGCGCGCTGCAACAGGTGCGCCATGAACTGCAACGCGTGGTCGCGCACGAGCCACGGCTGAATGAAGTCGACGGCATGCTCGCCGCCGCCGCGATCCAGCTCGACGAAGCCACGACCCTGCTGGACCGGATCCGCGGCGATCTCGACATCGATCCCTCGCTGTTCGACGCCATCGAGCGACGTCTCGCCCGCCTTCACGACCTCGCACGCAAACACCGGGTGGCCCCCGAGCAACTGGCCACCCAGCGCGATGCGCTGGGACTGGAACTGGAAGCCCTTCGCGGTGCCGGCGAGCGGCTGCGGAAGCTCGATACCGAAATCGATGCCGCCCGCCTGCATTGGCGCCAGACCGCCGAGGTGCTGGGCGAAAAACGTCGTCGGGCCGCCAACGTGCTTGCCGATGCCACCACCGCCTTGATCGGCGAGCTGGGCATGGGCGGCGGCCATTTCCAGATCGCCATCGAACCTTCCGGTTCCGACAAACCCGACCCCAGCGGCGGCGAGCGGATCGAATTCCTGGTGGCAGCCAACCCCGGCCAGCCGCCCCGGGCGCTGCGCAAGGTCGCGTCCGGCGGCGAGCTGTCGCGCATTTCCCTCGCGATCGAGGTGGCGGCGCTGGGGCTGGACGCGGTGCCGACGATGGTGTTCGACGAGGTCGACTCCGGTATCGGCGGTGCGGTGGCCGATATCGTCGGCCAGAAACTGCGTGCGCTGGGAGCCAGCCGGCAAGTGCTGTGCGTGACCCACCTGCCGCAGGT
Source organism: Lysobacter sp. (assembly GCA_035515255.1). Lineage (GTDB taxonomy): Bacteria > Pseudomonadota > Gammaproteobacteria > Xanthomonadales > Xanthomonadaceae > Novilysobacter. The sequence goes on from DATJBR010000309.1 coordinate 1,113, forward strand.
CGCCGCGCAGGGCCACGCCCATTACCGGGTCAGCAAGGCCGCCGCCGACGGCGTCACCCAGAGCCAGGTGCAGTTGCTGGATGCACGCCAGCGGGAAGAAGAACTGGCCCGCATGCTCGGCGGCGTGGAACTGACCCACGAGGCGCGGGCCGCGGCACGACGCCTGCTCAGTGATGTGAGCTGAAACGAAAAGCGGAAAGCTGGCAACTCGATGTCTACTGCGCGCTGCGGCGCGCTCAATCACGCCGCGGCTGATCGTTATCGCGGCGCCTTCTTGCGTACGTACAGCACCAGCGAGTGCTCCTCGATCTCGTAGCCATGCGCGGCCGCGATCTCGTGCTGGAGCCGCTCGATCTCCTCGCTCTCGAATTCGATGATCTTGCCGGTATCGATATCGACCATGTGGTCGTGATGCCCACCGCGGTCGAGCTCGTAGACCGACTGGCCGGATTCGAAGTTGTGCTTGAGCACCAGTCCAACCGCCTCGAACTGGGTCAACACCCGGTAGACGGTCGCCAGACCGATGTCCTCGCCCTGGTCGAGAAGCTGGCGATAGATGTCTTCGGCCGTCATGTGGCGGGGACGGGACTGCTCGAGCAACTGCAGGATCCGCATGCGCGGATGCGTCACCTTGAGGCCGGCGTTTCGAAGATTCTGGGTTTCCATCGTGGGCTCCTGACGGGGTCCGCGGCGGGCGGTGTGCGCCCGGCAACACCGGATGAAATGGCAAGTGGGAGGCCGCGCGGCGGCGGCGGCAGTGTATCATCGCCCCCGATATCCGCCTGCCGCAGACCCCGATGCCAAAGCACTCATTGCGTACGATCCTGCTCGTCCTTGCCGTCGCCGCGACTACCGTCGGCTGCGGCATCGTCTATCGCCAGCCCATCTATCAAGGCAACCTGCTGGAAGAAAGCGCGGTCAAGCAGTTGCAGGTTGGAATGGACAAGCAGCAGGTCCTCGGCCTGCTCGGCACGCCATCGGTGCAGGACCCCTTCCACCACGACCGCTGGGACTACACCTCCACCCAGCGACTGGACCGGTTGGCGCGCACCCACATCAAGAACCTGACCCTCTGGTTCGACGACAGCGGGCTGGTGAAATGGGATGGCGATTACTTTCCCGAGCAGGATGCGGAGATTTCCAGGAACTCGGTCAAGCAGTTCGGACGCAACCTAGCCAAAGAGAAGAAAAAGTAGGCGGCATAAAACAGGCGCACGCCGGTTCGGGCAGCGCTTCAGGTTCCGGAGTTTTTCGCGCGGCGACGCCGCGCCTCCTTGGGATCGATCGTCAGCGGCCGCAGCAGTTCAACCCGGTCACCGTCGTGCAATGACGTTTCCAGCGTTGCGTTGATGCCGAATACGGCATAGCCGGTGATGCCGTGGATGCGATCCATGCCCGATGCCTTCAGCGCATCGCACAGGCAGGCGCCCGACGGCAATTCCAGTTCGATCCACTCGTGCCGCCCGGGCCAGGCGCAGATCACTCCGACTTTCACTCGACGCTACTCACTCGGCACCGCGGTCTGCGGCGCGGATGAAATCATCGACCATGCGGTCGGCAAGCTTCTGGAAGCCGATGGCCATCGCAGGACCCAGCAGCCGCATCGCCGGCTCGAAGCTGAGGCTCAGACTGATCTTGCAGGCCGATTCGTCCAGGGCGTGGAATTCCCAGCGCCCCGACAGTTTCCGGAACGGCCCATCCACCAGGGTCAGATCGATATGGTGCGGTGCCGAGAATGTGTTCCTGGTCGTGAACCAGGTCTTCAATGCACCCAGTCCCAGATCGAGCCGGGCCACCATCTGGGTGTCGGACGACTCCAGCACCTGCGCCTCGTTGCACCAGGTGAACCGGCGCGGGTAGGCGGCCACGTCGTTGACCAGCGCAAACATCCGCGCGGCGGAGTGATCGACAAGGGCGGAGCGCTGGATCGTGGTCATGGGTGTGCGACAGACATCATCCGGTATCACGCCCGGCCCTGGATCGGACACAATAGACGCAATGACAAAGAATAAAGACAACAAGACCGGCAAGGATAAGGGAAAGGCGGGCGGGGGCACCATCGCGCTGAACAAGCGCGCGCGCTACGACTACCACCTTGAGGACCGTTTCGAAGCCGGCCTGTCCCTCCAGGGCTGGGAGCTGAAGTCGATCCGCGCCGGCCGCGCCAACATCGGCGAAAGCTACGCGGTCGTCCGCAGTGGCGAGATATTCCTGTTCGGCGCGCAGATGACGCCGGTGATCTCGACCTCCAGCCACGTGGTCGCCGACCCCATGCGTACCCGCAAGCTGCTGTTGCACCGGCGCGAGATCGACAACCTGATCGGGCTGGTGGAGCGCGACGGCTACACGGTGATCCCGACCTCGATGTACTGGAAAGGCAACAAGGTCAAGATCGAGTTGGCCCTGGCCAAGGGCAAGCAGAACCATGACAAGCGCCAGACCAGCAAGGACCGCGACTGGGCGCGGGAGAAGCAGCGGACCCTGCGGGCACACAACAAGAACGCCTGAGCATCATTGCTCCGGCTGGCCCTGTTGCCAGTAGCCAGGTTGCACGCTGCGTCAGCCTTCCTCCCTGTCCGGATCGCCCGGCAAGGTGAAGTAGAACGTCGCGCCCTCCCCTTCACGCCCTTCGGCACGGATGGTGCCGCCATGCCGCTCCACGATCCGTTTGGCAGAGGCCAGGCCGATCCCATGGCCTTCGAATACCGATTGGGGATGCAGCCGCTGGAACGGCCGGAACAGCTTCTGGACGTAGTTCTGCGAGAACCCGGCGCCATTGTCGCGGATGAAAAACTCGTTGCCGCGGTGGCCGAATTCGATCCGCGCCTGCGCGCGGTGGCGGGTGAACTTCCATGCGTTGCCCAGCAGGTTGTTCAACAGGTTGCGCAAAAGGCTGGAGTCACCCTCGGCATGCAGGTGCTGGGCAATCTCGACCTCGACATCCTGTGGACGTTCCCGGTCGGCGGTACGCAGGTCGTCGACGATCTCGCACGCCATCCGCGCCAGATCGACCGGCTCGCTCTTCAGCGCGCCCCGGCTGACCCGCGACATCTTCAGCAACGCGTCGATCAGCTCCCCCATCCGCCCGGCCGCGCCACGCACCCGGGCAAGGTAATCCAGACCGGACTCGTCTAGCTTGTCCGCATAGCGCTCGGCGAGCACCTTGCTGAACCCGTCGATCGCGCGCAACGGCGCACGCAGGTCGTGGGAGACGCTGTAGGCGAACGCTTCCAGCTCCTGGTTGGCCTGGCTCAGCTCGCGCGTACGCAAGGCAACCCGCGCTTCCAGCGTCCGGTTCAATGCGCGCACCTTCGCCTCCGCCCGCAGGCGGGCAGTCACGTCCTCGACCTGCACCAGCCCGGCGATGCCCTGTCCTACGCTGCCCGGAAGCGGTGAATAGGTGAGTTGGACATGGCGCGGCTCGCCGCCCTTGCGATGCAGCCGCCGGGTTTCGCGCCGCACGCCTTCTGCATCGCCCGGCTGGGCCGGCTCACGCGCCTCCGCGGGGCTTTCGTCGTCTTCGAAAAAGGCATCGAAGCGCTCCCCGGCCAGGGCCGCCGATGAAAGGCCCACGATTTTTCCCAATGCTGCGTTGGCTTCGACGATCCGGCCGCTGTTGTCGAGGATGCCCTTGCCGATGGCCGAGTACTCCATCGCCGTCCTGAAGCGCTCCTCGCTGTGCCGATAATCCTCGGTCAGCCGCAATGCAACGGCGTGGACACGCGACTGGTTGCGCGCGAGCATCCAGGCGATCGCATACATCAGCAGCGAGGCAAACAGGCCCAGGGCGAGGATGTTCTGCAAGCCGCCCAGGCGCGGCACCGCATCGGCCAGTGGCGGCGAATCGAACTCCATCCGCCAACGTCGGCCATAGTTCTCGAACTCCACCCTGTTTCGAAACGCGGGAGCCGCTCCGCCTGTATCGCCCTCACTGGCGAACAACAGCGAGGGAGTCCGGTCGGTGATATCGAATATGCGGAAGCGGGATTGGCGGCCGGCGAGTACCTCGTCGATGAACGCGTCGACCCGGAATGGCACATACACCCAGCCCAGCATCGACGCCTTGCGCGCCGCAACGGTGTCCGGCCGTTTGGCATCGCGATACACCGGCAGGTACAGCAACAGGCCCGCATCCTCAAGCGATCCATCCTGCAGCAGATGCACCGGGCCGGACAGCGAGGGCTTGCCGGATTCCATCGCCCGCCTCATTGCGTCGCGCCGGACCGGCTCGGAATACATGTCGTAACCGATGACGGACCGGTTCTCTGTGGTTTGAGGCTCCAGGTAAAGGATCACCCCGAGATTTTCGCGATCCCCGTGAGGCCGTACATCCAGCAACCCCCATCCCGCCTGACGCCATTCCTGCTTGAGGTCCTCCACCCGCGACTGACGCAGGTAACCGCTGAATCCGAGACCGGAGATGCTCGGGAACCGTCGTGACAACTCCATTCCGTCCACATAGCCGAGCCACTGCTGCGGTGTAGGCCGTGTCACCGACGCGAACAGGGAGATACCGCCGCCGGCAAGCAGTTCGAAATTGACCATTCGCTGCTGCAGAAGATCGGCGACGTCCTGGGTCTCGGCGACGAAAGCCAGCTCGCTGGCGCGCAACTCCCTGTCATAGGCGATACGCCATAACGCAAACACCGAAGCCAGCGAGGCCAGCAGGACAACCAGTGCCCACAACTGCCCACGCAATGGCCGCAGGCGATCGAGAAAGGAGCGTGCCGGGGTTTCGTCGTCGATCGAGGTATCCATCCCCGGAAGCATACAAGGCACACCGCAGGCCAAGAGCCCGCATGAACAGCTCTGCGCGCGCCACGCAGGTTCGCTTGTGTACTCGCCACGCGCCCCTATACTGGGCGGGTCAGCAATCTTGTAGTCCCCGGGGGTGCACTGGCTTCGACGGGGGTCACGAAATCGCTTGGCGCATGCCGAGGGGGTAGCTTTCCTCGTAAATCCAGCTGCAAACTTCTAGTTGCCAACGACGACAACTACGCACTGGCCGCTTAAGGCCTAAGCCCCGAAATCGCTTGTGTCCGTGCTCGCGACGTAGGGTCATCATCACGGAATCGCCGGGAGTGGCCGCCTGCCAGCACCCGGTTAACCCAAAGCAGGCTGGTTCCCGGATGCGCTTCGCGCACCGTGCTGTCCGGGAGCGAGATCCAACGGTGAGCTAAGCATGTAGTGCCGGGGATGGAGTGCCTTCGGACGGGGGTTCAATTCCCCCCACCTCCACCAATTGAAAGTGCGACACCCAAGCCCCGCAAGGCTCTCAATCTTGCGGGGCTTTTTGTTGGGGGGACAGGAACGAACACCCCTTCGGGAAAACGGTCGTTCGGCTTTGGCGAACATAAAAAACGGGCCCTTGCAGGCCCGTTTGTCTTGCTCCGACCGGCTGGATCAGTAACGGATCGGCACCAGGGTCAGCTCCACACGACGGTTCTGCGCGCGGCCCGCCTCGGTGTCATTGCTGGCGATGGGTCGGCTCTCACCGGCGCCGGTGACGATGAAGCGGTCACGCACGAGCCCGCGCGACATCAGGTAGTTGCCCACCGCATCGGCGCGGCGGACGGACAACGTCTGGTTGTAGGCGTCCGAACCGGTGCTGTCGGTATGACCGGCCACCTCGATGATGGTCTGGTTGTACTCGCTGAGGGTGCGGGCCAGGTTGTCGAGCACGGGATAGAACTGCGGCTGCAACGAGGAGCTGTCAAAACCGAAGGTGATGTTGTCGGGCATGTTCAAGGTGATGTTGTCGCCCTGGCGCACGACATCGACGCCGGTACCAGCCATCTGGTCGCGCAGTGCACGCTCCTGCCGGTCCTGATAGTTGCCGATCGCAGCGCCAGCCAGACCGCCGACACCGGCACCCACCAGGGCACGTTGACGACGTTCGGTGGCATCGCTGCCGCTGAGCAAACCGGCGACCACGCCTGCCACGGCACCGATCGCCGCACCCTTCTGGGTGCGCGCATTGGGATTGGGTTGCGCGTAGGGATCCTGGCTTCCGTAGGCACCACCGGTGGTGACGCAGCCGGCGAGCATGGCGCTCATCGCTGCGGCGGCGAGTACGTACTTGGTCTGGTTCTTCATGATGACGTGTCCTTTCAGGGTGGTGACATGGGTAACAGGGACAAAGCTAAACACGTCGTCGTATGAACAAGGTGATCGGGCCGATTCCCTATTCAGGTTCCAGCGGGAGTTCACTTCGTTTGTCCGGATCCTGCGCTGCAACGCGTGGTCCGGAAAAGAGACTGCTCCCTGCAGCGGAAAACTGGTCCACTCATGATCTAGATGCGTTGCCTACCACCTGCGTGAACTGGCTATCGCGCTCGACCCGGACCCGCTGCACTGCACGATCAGATCCAGCGCGGAGCACTTCATCTGCGCAACGCGCAAACGTGGTGGTGCGCAACAGCGTTACTCGAAGCTGCCGACCGAGTCATGGGACAGGTTGTCGAAGCGCGTGTATTCACCGAAGAACTTCAGCTTGATCGATCCGGTCGGGCCGTTACGCTGCTTGCCGATGATGATCTCGGCCAGGCCCTTGTCGGGCGAGTTTTCCTTGTTGTAGTAGTCATCGCGGTAAATGAACATGATGACGTCAGCGTCCTGCTCGATCGCGCCGGACTCCCGGAGATCGGCCATCACCGGGCGCTTGTCGGCGCGGGTTTCCAGCGAGCGGTTGAGCTGCGACAAGGCTATCACCGGCACGTTGAGTTCCTTGGCCAGGTGCTTCAACGAGCGCGAGATCTCGGAGATCTCGGTGGCGCGGTTTTCGGTATTTCCCGGCACCGCCATCAACTGCAGATAGTCGACCACCACCAGACCCAGATCGTGCTCGCGCTTGAGTCGGCGGGCCTTGGCCCGCAATGCGTCCGGCGACAGGCCAGGTGTGTCGTCGATGAAGATCTTGGACTCCTTCAGCATCCGGATCGCACTGCTGACCCGGCTCCAGTCCTCGTCCTCCAGTTGGCCGCTGCGCAGGCGCTGGGCATTCACGCGGCCGTTGGAGGAAATCAGGCGCAAGGCGAGCTGGCTGGCCGACATTTCCATCGAGAACACCGCGACCGCCTTCTTGCTCTTGATCGCGGCGTACTCGGCGATGTTCAGCGCCAGCGTGGTCTTGCCCATCGCCGGACGAGCGGCCAGGATCAGCAGGTCGGTGGGCTGCAGTCCTGCAGTCATCTCGTCCAGCTCGGTGTAACCCGTCGACAGGCCAGTGACCGACCCGCCTGCGGCATAGCGTGTCTGCAGGACATCGAAGGCTTCCGACAGCGCGGTGTTGATCGCGGTGAAGTCGGTGCGGCCACGCGCACCGGCCTCGGCGATGGCGAACACCTGCTGCTCGGCGGCGGACAGGATCTCGCTGCTTTCCCGGCCTTCGGGCTGGAAGCCGTCGTTGACGATCGTGGTGCCGACCTCGATCAGTTTCCGCAGCACGGCCTTGTCGCGGACGATCTCGGCGTAGGCCTTGATGTTGGCGGCCGACGGCGTGGTGCTGGCCAGCTCGATCAGGTAGGCGCCGCCGGCGACCTGCTCGGACTCGCCCATCGATTCGAACCATTCGCCCAGGGTGACGGCATCGAACGGCTTGCTCTTCTCCGCCAGTTCGCGGATCGCACGGAAGATCAGCTGGTGGTCGCGCCGGTAGAAATCGTGCTCGCCCAGGCTGTCGCCGACCGTGTCGTAGGCGTCCGGCGCAAGCATCAGGCCGCCGAGCACGGCCTGCTCGGCCTCGATGGACTGCGGCGGCACGCGCAACTGGTCGAGACGTTGATCCGCGCGGCTCTCGAAACGCGAATCACCGCGGTATTCACCGCGGAAGCCGGGGCGTGCACTCATCGAAAATAGGGTTCCTGACTAGGGCCATGGCGGCGGAAGCGCGCAGGCCGAATGAGCATCCTAGGGCCGGACGCGCGGTAGGGGTTGCAGACAACTCTGTGGATAACTGGTGGACAGCACGGGACAAGTCCGTCTGGACGCTATCGCATGAAGGCGTCTCAGCGGTTGCGACCACAGTTCGGCTTCATGCCCGGCTTTGCAGAAAACACGAAGGGCACCTTGCGGTGCCCTTCGCTTGGATCAGCAGCAGGACCGGGCACGTAGCCCGGAACCATCCGTCTTCAGACCGTTTCGCCTTCAACGACCACGGTGACGGTGGTTTCGATGTCCGCGTGCAGGTGGATGACCACCTCATAGCTGCCGGTGCGACGGATCGCGCCTTCGCCCATGATCACCTCGGACTTCTCGACCGCGTAGCCGGCCTTGGTCAGCTCCTCGGCGATGTCGCGGGTGGTGATGGAGCCGTACAGCTTGCCTTCGGTCGCGGCGTTGGCGCGGATCGTGACCGACGCGCCTTCGAGCTTGGCCTGGCGGGCTTCGGCGTCAGCGTGCAGGGCCTTCGCCTTGGCTTCGTACTCGGCGCGACGCGCTTCGAACTCGGCCAGGTTGGCAGCCGTGGCCGGGGTCGCCTTGCCCTGCGGCACCAGGAAATTGCGGCCGTAACCGGGCTTGACGTCGACCTTGTCGCCGAGCTTGCCGAGGTTCTGCACGTTCTGCAGGAGGATCAGTTGCATGGTGTTGCTCCGTGTTCGTTAGCGGGGCGCGGGGCCCCGCAACTGGTGGCTGTCCGAACGGACGTTCACCCCGCCTCTGCGGACAGAGGCGAGGAAACAGGCTCAGGCGTTGTGGTTGTCGGTGTACGGGATCAGCGCGAGGTAGCGGGCGCGCTTGATGCACGTGGCCAACTGGCGCTGGTACTTCGCCTTGGTGCCGGTGACGCGGCTGGGGACGATCTTGCCGGTCTCGGTGATGTTCTGGCGCAGGGTGTTGAGATCCTTGTAGTCGATCTCCTTCACGCCTTCAGCGGTGAACTTGCAGAACTTGCGGCGACGGAAAAATTTGGACATGAGTGCGCTGCTCCTATGGGGGCGTGATCAGGCGGTTTCGGCAGCGTCGTCGGAATCTTCCGATTCCGCATCGCTGTTGGCGTCGGACTTGTCGTCGTCGCTGTCGTCGTCACGACGACGGCGCTCGCCACGGTCGGAGCGCTCGGGCTTGTCGCCCTTCTCGTCCTTGAACTTCATGATCAGCGACTGCTCGGTCTCGGCCTCGTCACGCTTGATGACCAGGTGGCGCAGGATCGCGTCGTTGAAGCGGAAGCTGTCGACCAGCTCGTTCAGCACGGTCTGGCTGCACTCGATGTTCATGAGCACGTAGTGGGCCTTGACCAGGTTGGCGATGGAGTACGCCAGCTGACGGCGGCCCCAGTCTTCCAGACGGTGGATCTTGCCTTCGCCGCCTTCGATCAAGCCCTTGTAGCGCTCGATCATCGCCGGCACCTGCTCGCTCTGGTCCGGATGGACCAGGAACACGATTTCGTAATGACGCATGGTGTTGTCCTTGTGGATATCGGCCTTGCGGCCGGTCAGCCCCCCACAGCCGGATGGCGTGCAGTGGGGCAAGGTTCCTACGGTCAATGCCGCAGGAAGCCGGAAATTATCGCAGTTTTCCGGCCCGTCAACCAGTTGCGGCGTTTCTTGAAGCCCGTCATGGGCGCTGCGATGGGCCCCGCCAGCGGGTCAGGCCAGATCGGCCGCCGTGGTGAAGCTCTCGCCGCAGCCGCATTCGGCGCTGGCATTGGGGTTGCGGAACAGGAACTGCTCGCCCAGCCGCTGCTTGACCAGGTCGATCTCGGTGCCATCCACCTGCGGCAGGCTCAGCAGGTCCACATAGATACGCACGCCGTCCTGTTCGAACACGGTATCCCCGGCGCGTTCTTCCCTGGCAAGGTCCGCATGGTGCTGCCAGCCCGAACACCCGGTCTTGGCGGCGCCGAAGCGCAGGCCGATCGCATCGGGGGTTTCGGCAAGGTAGCGCTGAACGCGGGCAAGCGCGGCGGGAGTCAGGGTGATGCTCATAGAACCTCCAGATACATGACGTCGATCATACCGGCCTTGTAGATGATGCCGGCCGCGGGTACCGGCTTCGGTGCAAGTGCCGGCGTTCACGCAAGCACTCCGGTAAACTGCGGCCCTTCCCATATCGGCCCGAACAGGCAAGGAATCAAGGCATGACGGCGGTCCGCGCATGACGACAACCAGCGTCCAACACGCACTTGCCGGCAAACTGCCCGCGGGCGGCGAAGTCACCGTCCGCGGCTGGGTGCGTACCCGGCGCGATTCCAAGGCCGGGTTGAGTTTCGTCAACGTCAGCGATGGCTCGTGCTTTGCGCCGATCCAGGTCGTGGTGCCCAGCACCCTGTCCAATTACGAGGATGAGGTGAAGCACCTGACCGCCGGCTGTTCGGTGATTGCCACCGGCGAGCTGGTCGCCTCCCAGGGCAAGGGCCAGGGCTTCGAGATCCAGGCCCACACGCTGGAAGTGGTCGGCTGGGTCGATGACCCGGAAACCTACCCGATCCAGCCCAAGGCGCACTCGCTGGAGTTCCTGCGCGAGGTCGCCCACCTGCGCCCGCGCACCAACCTGTTCGGCGCGGTCACGCGCATCCGGCACTGCCTGGCCCAGGCCGTGCACCGGTATTTCCACGAGAACGGCTACTTCTGGATCAGCACGCCGATCATCACCACCTCCGATGCCGAAGGCGCCGGGCAGATGTTCCGGGTGTCGACCCTGGACATGGCCAATCTGCCGCGCGACAAGGCGGGCGCGGTCGATTTCAGCCGCGACTTCTTCGGCAAGGAAACCTTCCTGACCGTGTCCGGCCAGCTCAACGCGGAGGCCTACGCGCTCGCACTGAGCAAGGTGTACACGTTCGGGCCGACCTTCCGGGCCGAAAATTCCAACACCACCCGCCACCTGGCGGAGTTCTGGATGGTCGAGCCGGAGATCGCGTTCGCCGACCTGATGGAGAACGCGCGGGTCGCCGAGGACTTTCTCAAGTACCTGTTCCGCGCGGTGCTGGACGAGCGCGAGGACGACATGGCGTTCATCACCGAGCGCGTGCAGAAGGATGCGCTGACCCGGCTGGAAGGGTTCATCAATGCGCCGTTCGAGCAGATCGACTACACCGATGCGGTCACCCTGCTGCAGAAGTCGGGGCACAAGTTCGAGTTCCCGGTGGAATGGGGCCTGGACCTGCAGACGGAGCACGAGCGCTGGCTGACCGAGCAGCACGTCGGCCGGCCGGTGGTGGTCACCAATTACCCCGAGCACATCAAGGCGTTCTACATGCGCCTCAACGACGACGGCAGGACGGTCGCGGCGATGGACGTGCTGGCACCGGGCATCGGCGAGATCATCGGCGGCAGCCAGCGCGAGGAGCGCCTGGACGTGCTGGACGCGCGCATGGCCCAGTTCGGCCTGGATCCGGAGCTGTACCAGTGGTACCGCGACTTCCGCCGTTATGGCTCGGTGCCGCACGCCGGTTTCGGGCTCGGTTTCGAGCGGTTGGTGGTCTACGTCTGCGGGCTGAGCAACATCCGCGACGCGATCGCCTTCCCGCGCGCGCCGGGCAACGCGGAGTACTGATGCCGATGACCAGCCATGGTGGCCATCCGTGATCCTGTTCTTCGCCCTGCTCTGCCTGGCGGCGGCCATCGCCGGCGCAACCGCGTTCGTGATTTTCTGGCCGCTGACTCTGGTGCACCTGAGGGATCGCCAGCCGGAGTTGCTGGCGGGCTTCGGCCCCAATGCGTTCGCGCAACCCTCGGCATGGGCGTGGCTGCTGCTTGGCGGCTATCGCACTGCGGCGGATCGCAATCTCGACGGACTCGCCTCCCCCGCGCGGATCGCCCTGCTGGTGATTATCGCTGGACTGGTGTGTTCCGGCGTGCTGTACACGCTGTCGGGGTGGCTGGCATGAGTGACGGGGCCCTGATCACTGGAAACCAGGACCAATGGTGGCTGGCAACGCTTGGACGCACCGTGGTCTGGGCCCGTCTACGGGTGCTGGAAGCCGGCACCGCCGAAGTGCTGGACAGCGATGGCAACACGTTGCCGTTCGACAGCGAAGACTCCGCGCGTGCTGCCTTGATGGACGCCGAGTTCGCCGCGCTGGACGGCATGGACGCGGACGATGCCGCCGCCCGTGGACTCCTGCTGGAAGATCTGGTTCCGCCATACGCCGATGACGACGCGCAGCTGCGCGCCCTCATGGTGCAGACGTTCGCCCAGCGGCATTGATCCGCTGGGCTCGACCCGACGGCCTTGATCTGGTGGCCCTGATCTGGAGATCGACATGGACCTGAACCTCAATGGCAGGCACGCGCTGGTGTGCGGCGCCAGCCAGGGCATCGGGCTGGCGACGGCGAAAGCGCTCGCCGGACTGGGGGCCGATGTGACCCTGCTGGCGCGTCGCGATGCGCTGCTGCGCGAACTGGTCGGACAACTGCCCACGATCCGCGACGGACAGGCGCACGGCTGGATCGCCGCCGATGCCGCCGATACCGACCGCCTGCGGGCGCAGGTCGAGGCATTGGCCGCCGGCAAGCCGGTACACATTCTGGTCAACAACAGCGGCGGGCCGCCGCCAGGTACGGTGCACGGCACCGACATCGCCGCCTTCGAGTCGGCCCTGCGCCAGCATCTGTTTGCCAACCATGTCATCACCGAAGCGGTCATTCCGGGTATGGAACGCGATGGCTACGGCCGCATCGTCAACGTCATCTCCACCTCGGTGAAGGAGCCCATCAAGGGGCTGGGCGTGTCCAACACCACCCGTTGGGCGGTGGCGAGCTGGGCCAAGACACTGGCGACCGAACTTGCCCCGAAGGGCATCACCGTCAACAACGTGCTGCCGGGGTCGACCCGGACCCCACGCATCGAGCAGATCATCGAGACCACGATGGCGAAGACGGGTCGCAGCCGCGAGGACGTGTTCGCCGGCATGGTCGCGGAGATCCCGATGGGCCGCTTCGCCCAGCCCGAGGAAACCGCCAACGCGATCGCCTTCCTGTGCTCGCCGGCCGCCGGCTACATCACCGGTATCAACCTGCCGGTCGATGGCGGACGCACGCGGTCGCTGTAGGCCACGCAATACGGTCAAGGACGAAACCGCATCGTCGCTATAAACTAGCGCGATGCGCCTGACCCACTGGATCGACGGCAAGCCCCGCGACGCCATGCGCGGCCGCGGTATCGACGTGTTCGACCCGGCAACCGGAAACGTATTTGCGCAGGTCGTCGCCGGCGACGGTGAGGATGTCGAGTTGGCCGTCAGCGCCGCGCAGGCGGCCTTCCCCGGCTGGTCCTCGCTGCCCCATTCGGAACGCGCACGCTGGTTGGAGAAACTGGCCGATGCGCTGGAACAGCGCCTCGAGGCGTTCGCCCAGGCCGAGTCGCGCGACGGCGGCAAGCCGATCCGGCTCGCACGCGACGTGGAAATCCCGCGCGCGATCAGCAACCTGCGGTTCTTCGCCCACGCCGCGACCCAGTTCGCCAGCGAATCCCACCACGGCCAGGCCGGGTTGAACTACACCTTGCGCCTGCCGCTGGGCGTGGTGGCGACGATCTCACCGTGGAATCTGCCTCTGTACCTGCTGACCTGGAAGATCGCGCCAGCGTTGGCGGCCGGCAACACCGTGGTCGCCAAGCCGTCCGAGATCACGCCGCTGACCGCCACGATGCTGGGCGAACTGGCAGCGGACATCGGTTTTCCGGCCGGCGTGCTCAACATCGTCCACGGCCGCGGGCCCGAGGTCGGCGAGCCGTTGGTTGCCCACCCCCTCGTCAGGGCGGTGTCGTTCACCGGCAGCACCGCGGTCGGCCGACGGATCGCCGGGTTGGCGGCCCCGCTGTTGCGGAAGGTCTCGCTGGAACTGGGCGGCAAGAACCCGACGCTGGTGTTCGCCGACAGCGACTGGCGCGACCACCTCGACACCCTCGTGCGCTCCGCGTTCCAGAACTCCGGCCAGATC
>DATJBR010000310.1:0-2104 GCA_035515255.1 Lysobacter sp.
GGAGACGGACAAGGGCAGCCAGACTGCTGGGGCATCAGGGTTTGGGGCAGCAACATGGCGCCGGAGGTCTCAGGGTCATGCCGTCAGGCCGGGTGGATACGGCCCGCGACCGCGACAAACGAGGAATTTTGCCACAACGCCCGGGATCACGTGTCGTTTGCGCCGGGACGCGCCGCCAGCCGGCCGACAGGCGAAGGGTCTGCATCATCCATCGGCAGAACCGGCCCGCTCAGTCTTCGAAGATCGCCACGCCGCGGCTGCCGTCGGGGTGGATCCAGCCGCGATACATGGTGCCGCTGTTGAAGGGCATCGCGATATTGCCGTCGACATCCAGCGCGATCGCGCCACCGTCGCCGCCGGCCGCGGTCACGATCCTGTTGACCACCTCCTCGGCCGCATCGCCCAGCGAATCGCCGCGATAGGCCACGCGTGCGCAGATGTCATGGGCGACCGCGTTGCGGATGTAGAACTCGCCCCAGCCCGTGCCCGACACGCCGCACTGCAGGTCGGCCCAGGTGCCGGCGCCGATGATCGGCGCATCCCCGACCCGCCCCCATTTCTTGTTGGTCATGCCGCCGGTGCTGGTCGCTGCGGCGATATGGCCATGCTGGTCAAGGGCGACGGCACCCACCGTGCCGAAATATTTACCGGGCTCATCCACGGTATCGATCCCGGCGCTTCGCGCCGCCTGCTCCTTGCGCTTGGCGGCATCGAGTTGCTGGCGGCGCTTGTCGGTGTCGAACCAGTCGTTGCGCACCCGCTCGATTTCCGGTCGCGTATCGGCGAATGCCTCCGCGCCCTGCGCAGCCAGCATCACGTGCGGGGAGTGCTCCATCACCGCGCGCGCCAGCGTGATCGGGCTGCGGATGGTGGTCACTCCGGCCACCGCACCCGCGCGGCGGGTATGGCCTTCCATGATCGACGCGTCCAGCTCGTGTCCGCCATCGGCATTGAACACCGCGCCCTTGCCGGCGTTGAACCGCGGCGACTCCTCCAGTACTCGCACCGCCGCCTGCACCGCATCCAGCGCACTGCCGCCGCCCGCGAGCACCTCGTGACCGGCATCCAGCGCCTGGTTCAGATCCGCGCGTGCGTCCTGTTCGTCCTGCGCACTCAGCGACTCACGTGCGACATAACCCGCACCGCCGTGGATCACCAGCGCGGTCTTCGGCATCGGATCGGCCTCCTGGGCATGCGCATGAGTGGGCACCGCAAACGTGAACAGCAGGACAGACAGCAAGGCAGACAGGCGCATGGATTGGCTCCGCGAATGGCGACCGCCAAGGATAACGCGCCCTACTGCTGCCGCAACGCCTCGATGGGATCCAGCAGCGATGCCTTGCGCGCCGGGTAATAGCCGAAGAACAGGCCGGTCGCGATCGAGAACCCTGCCGCCAGCCCGATCACCTGCGCGTTCAACGCCACCGGCAATGCACCGAACTTGCCGACCAGCAACGCCCCGACAACCCCGATCGCGATGCCCAGCGCGCCGCCGATCAGCGAGATCAACATTGCCTCGGCCAGGAACTGTGCGCGGATATCCGATGGCCCGGCGCCGACCGCCATGCGCAGGCCGATTTCGCGGATCCGCTCGGTCACCGACACCAGCATGATGTTCATGATCCCGATGCCGCCCACGATCAGCGAAATGGTGGCCACCGCCGCCAGCAGCAACGACATCAACCGCGTCGTCTGGCTGCGCGCGGCCACGATCTCGGCGATGTTGCGGACCCGGAAATCGTCGTCCGCCCCCGGCTGCAGTTTGTGGCGTTGGCGCAGCAGCGACTCGATCTGCTCCTGCGCCCAGGCCAGGTCGTCGGCGCGGCCGACACCGACCGCGATCTGCTGCACCGCGCCGGGCGGCAGGCCCATCGCGCCCATCAGGCGCCGCCGCCCGGTTTCCAGCGGCACCAGGATCACATCGTCCTGATCCTGGCCGAAGCCGCCCTGACCCTTTGCCGCCAGCACGCCGACGACGGTGAATGGCACCCGCCCGATCCGCACGTTCTGGCCGAGCGGGTCTTCGTCGCCGAACAGCGAGCGCCGCACGGTTTCGCCCAGGATCACCGGCTTGCTGCCACCGCCGTAATCGCGCACGTCGAAC
>DATJBR010000311.1:0-2924 GCA_035515255.1 Lysobacter sp.
CTCGGCGACTTGCGTTGTTCCCTTACCCGAACACGGCAATGCAGGCGATCGAGTCCGCACCAGCCCAGCGTCCATCCGGAGCCATCGATGAGCACACCTGATCCCGCGCCTCGCGCGGTCCCGCAACTGACGTTCCGCGCCATCGTCCTGGCGATCATCCTGGCGATGATCCTGGCAGCGGCGAACGCCTACCTGGGCTTGTTCGCCGGCCTGACCATCGCCACCGCGATCCCGGCCGCAGTGGTGTCGATGGGCGTGCTGCGCCTGCTCGGTGGCGGCACGATCCTGGAGAACAACATCGTCCAGACCGGCGCGTCGGCGGGGTCGTCGATCGCCGCTGGCGTGATCTTCACGATTCCCGCACTGATCATCCTCGGCTACTGGGACGACTTCCGGTATTCGTGGGTGTTGGCCATCGCCGGCCTGGGCGGTCTGCTCGGGGTGCTGTTCTCGGTGCCACTGCGGCGCTCGATGATCGTCGAGGACCCGCTGCCGTTCCCCGAGGGCAAGGCGGCGGCGGAAGTACTCAAGGCCGGTGACAACCCGGGGCCGGGTCTGAAGATCCTGGCTGTGTCGGCCGGCATCGGTGCGTTCCTGAAACTGGCGGCCGCCAGCGGCCTGCGCCTGATTCCCGATACCTGGGCGCAGGCGACCTATCTGGGAAGCTCCAAGATCGTCGGTTATCTGGGCACCAACCTGTCGCCGGCGCTGCTCGGCGTGGGCTACATCGTCGGCCTCAACGTCGGCATCGTGGTGCTGTCCGGGGCGATCCTGTCCTGGCACATCGCGATCCCGGTCTACCAGGCATTTTTCATGGGCACCGATCCGGCGCTGGCGGCGTCCATCGCCGGTGTACCGGCAGCCGATGCGGCGTTTGCCATCTGGGGCGCCAAGATCCGCTATCTGGGTGTCGGCGCGATGCTGATCGGCGGCATCTGGACGCTGTTCTCGCTGCGCAAGTCGCTGTTGAAAGGCATCAAGAGCGGCTTTGCCGCCGCGCGCAAGAGCACCGGCGGCCTGGCTGTGGTCGAGACCGACCGCGACCTGCCCATGAAGTGGATGCTGATCGCGCTGCTGCTGTTCACGCTGCCGCTGCTGGGCCTGTACCAGG
Source organism: Lysobacter sp. (assembly GCA_035515255.1). GTDB lineage: Bacteria > Pseudomonadota > Gammaproteobacteria > Xanthomonadales > Xanthomonadaceae > Novilysobacter. Next base: position 1,112 of record DATJBR010000311.1, read on the forward strand.
CGATCTCGGGCCAGTGGCTGGTCAGCATTCCGATGACCATCATCATGATCGTGGCGGGCTTCCTGTTCGTGTCGGTGTCGGCGTATCTGGCCGGCCTGATCGGCTCGTCCAACAACCCCGTATCGGGCATCACGATCTGCACCATCCTGTTCGCCTCGGCGATCCTGGTGGTTCTGATGGGCGAAAGCGGATTGCAGCCGGTCGGCTCCGGCGGTGCGCCGCTGGGTGCGGTCGCCGCGATCATGATCGGCGCGGTGGTGTGCTGCGCGGCCGCCGTGGGCGGCGACAACCTGCAGGATCTCAAGGCAGGTTACCTGGTCGGCGCGACGCCATGGAAACAGCAGTTGATGCTCGGCATCGGCGCGTTCTCCTGCGCGCTGATCATGGCGCCGGTGCTCAATCTGCTGGCCCACGCCTACGGTATCGGCGCACCCACCGCCGAACATCCCAATGCACTGGCGGCGCCGCAGGCCAACCTGATGGCCTCGGTGGCGCGCGGCCTGTTCGGCGGCGAGCTGCCGTGGATGATGATCGGCCTGGGGGCCGCGGTCGGCGCGGTGATCATCGCATTCGATACCTGGCTCAAGAACACCGGCAAGCGCTTCCGCGTGCCGGTGCTGGCCGCCGCGATCGGCATCTATCTGCCGCTGGAACTGATGGTGCCGATCTTCCTCGGTGGCCTGCTGTCGTATCTGGTGGAGCGTTTCCACAAGGTCCGCGCCGATGACGAGGATGGCCGCGACCGCGTGCATCGTCCGGGCGTGCTGTTTGCCGCCGGCCTGATCACCGGTGAGGCCTTGATGGGCATCGCCATCGCGATTCCGATCGTGGTAGCCGGGCGCGCCGATGTGCTGGCGCTGCCGGACGCGATGCATCTGAACCAGTGGATCGGCCTGGCCGTGCTGGGCGTGGTCGGCTGGTTGCTGTACCGCACCGGCGCGAAGGCGCAGCCGGTCAGCGACGTCCACTGATATTTCGACAAGACAAGAAAGGGGAGTTCCCATGCGTTTTTGCCACGCCTTCATGCCGCTCCTGATCGCGCTTGCGTTGCCCGCGACCAGTCTTTCCGCCGAGGCTGCCACCACCCGCGGCCTGCAACCGCAGGACCTGGCAACGCTGGATCGCTTCGCCTCGCCGACCTTGTCGCCCGATGGGCGGCTGGTGGTATTTGCCAAAAGCGTGACCGACTACGACGCCAACAAGGCCAGCACTTCGCTGTGGGTACGCAACCTGCTGACCCTCGATGTGGCGCCGCCGAGCCGGTTGACCCCGGAAGGCTGGAACGTCAATTCGCCGGCGTTCTCGCCCGATGGCAGGACGGTGTACTTCCTCAGCGGCAAGTCCGGCACCTCGCAGCTGTATGCGATCCCCGCGCAAGGCGGCAAGCCGGTCCAACTGACTGATTTTCCGCTGGATGTCGGTGGCTACCAGCTTTCGCCCGATGGCTCGCAGGTGGCGTTCAACGTCGAGGCGTTCGTCGATTGCGGCAGCGATCTGGCCTGCACCAAGGCGAAGCTTGACCAGCGTGCGGCCAGCCCGGAAACCGGCGTCGTCTACGACCGGATGTTCGTGCGCCATTGGGACACCTGGAACGACGGCCGCCTCAACCGCGTGTTCGTCACCGCGTTGCCGACCGGCAAGGCACTGGCGACCACGGCCACCGCGATCGCGACCGACGTGATCGGCGATGTGCCGTCCCGGCCGTTCGGCGACAGCAGCGAATACACCTGGGCACCGGACGGCCAGTCGCTGGTGATGAGCGTGCGCAAGTCCGACCGCACGGAACCGTGGTCGACCAATTTCGACCTGTACC
>DATJBR010000312.1:0-5670 GCA_035515255.1 Lysobacter sp.
GCGCATCGCCTCGGTTTCCCGGTTCGGGCTGGCCACCGAGCCGCAGTCCAGGTGGTCCCGGCCGATCACCACGGGCGCCTTCAGTTCTCCGTTTCGCACCATCTCGTTGAATGCCAGTGCGGCGCGATGGCGCTGTCCCAGACCGAGCCAGCAGATGCGTGCCGGCAGGCCCTGGAACGCGATGCGCTCGCGCGCCTGATCGAGCCAGTGGTGCAGGTGGGCATCGTCGGGGAACAGCTCCTTGACCTTGGCGTCCGTGCGGTAGATGTCTTCGGGATCGCCCGACAACGCGACCCAGCGAAAGGGGCCCTTGCCTTGGCAGAACAGCGGCCGGATGCAGGCGGGGACGAAGCCGGGGAAGTCGAACGCGTCCGAGACGCCTTGTTCCAGAGCGACCTGGCGGATGTTGTTGCCGTAGTCGATCGTCGGTACGCCCATGCGGTGGAAATCGAGCATCGCGCGCACATGCTCGGCGCACGAAGCGGCGGCGGCCGACTGCAATGCCTTGTGCGCGGAAGCATCGCTGCGCGCGGCCTGCCACTGCGCCGTCGACCAGCCGGCGGGAAGGTAGCCGTTGACCAGATCGTGCGCCGAAGTCTGGTCGGTAACCGCCGCTGGGGTGGCCCGCCCTTGCCGCGCCAGCTCGACAAAGCGGGGCAGCAGTTCCGCCGCGTTGCCGAGCAGGCCGACCGACACCGGGGACGTGGCGTTCTCGACGATGGCCAGCGCCTCCTCGATGGAGTGGGCCTTCCGGTCGAGGTAGCGGGTGCGCATCCGGAAATCGATCCGCGACTCCTCGCACTCGATCACGATGCTGCTTGCGCCGGCCAGGGTCGCCGCCAGCGGTTGCGCGCCACCCATCCCGCCCAGTCCCGCAGTCAGGATCCATTTTCCCGACCAGTCGCCCTTGTAGTGCTGGCGTCCCAGTTCGACAAAGGTCTCGTAGGTCCCCTGCACGATGCCCTGGGACCCGATGTAGATCCACGAGCCGGCCGTCATCTGGCCGTACATCATCAGCCCCTTGCGATCGAGCTCGTTGAAGTGCTCCCAGGTCGCCCAATGCGGCACCAGGTTGGAGTTGGCCAGCAGGACGCGTGGCGCGTCGGCATGGGTGCGGAACACGCCCACCGGCTTGCCCGACTGGATCAGCAGGGTCTCGTCGGCTTCCAGTGCCCGCAGGGAGGACAGGATGCGGTCGAAGCTGGGCCAGTCGCGTGCGGCCTTGCCGATGCCGCCGTAGACCACCAGCTCATCGGGACGCTCGGCGACCTCGGGGTCCAGGTTGTTTTGCAGCATCCGGTAGGCCGCTTCCGTCAGCCACGATTTGCAGGACAGTGTGGTGCCCCGGGGGCTGCGCACAGTGCGCGGGCCCGGGACCGCCGGGCTGAGGCCAGTATCCATCGATATCTCCATCACGAATGGGGCGTGTTGCCCACGTGGAAAGTGCCAACGAAGCGGTAGTTGGCGGCCGGATGTGCAAGACGTACAAAGCTGGTCACCCGGCCACGCGACCAGGTCCGTCGGCTCAAGGTGAGCAGCGGATCGCCGGAAGCGATCTGCAACAACTTGGCGGTGCCCTTGTTGGCAAGTTCGGCTTCGATGGTGTGTTCGGTCCGCTCGAGCGGTGCGGTGCGGGTCAGGTACTCGTGCGGGGTCTCGAGCGTGAAATCGACCTCCAGGTACTGCGGCGCGCTGGCGGGATTGACGAAGCGGTCCTCCAGCTGGAGGGGCTTGCCGTCCGCGAGGTGAAGCAGTCGCGAATGGAACAGTTCACTGCCCGCCGGCAGGGAGAACTCCCGTGCCAAGGGTGCACGCGCCTCGATCGTTTCGCGTACCAGGACGCTGACCACGTGGAGCTGCCCGCGTGCGCGGATCTCGTCGCGGATCGAGCGGACCTCGAACATCGGCGACTCGACTTTCGGTACGGCGACAAAGGTCCCCACGCCCTGCACACGGACGACCACGTCGGAGTCGCTGAGTTCGCGGATCGCCCGGTTCACGGTCATGCGTGAGACGCCGAACTGGACGACCAGGTCGTTCTCGCTCGGTATCCGGCTGTGCGGCGGCCAGACCCCACTGGTGATCTGGCCGAGGATGTACTGCTTCAGCTTTGCGTATTCGGGCTGTGGCTTTTCCATGAGCTCAGCATGGCATGTCTATACATCTTGTGGAAGACACGCGAAACCATTCGCAGGGGTCTGGAGATTCCAGGGAGAAATTCAGTTGACACTCGATCTTTGGGCGTGGTACTTGGTGGTATAGACAACTGAAAGGTCGCCGTATTCCGATGCGTCATCTCCCGCTACTGCTGCGTTGCCTGATCGTCCTGGCGTTCTGCCTCGACGGCACGGCAATGGCGTGGCAGAAGAGCGCGATGGCGGCGGGTGTCGTGCACCATGGACACAACGGTCACGCAGCCAGTGACGGGCACGAAGCGACCGGTCATCAGCCGGATCCGGTTGCAGTCCTCGCGGAGGACCCGGGGCATGCCGGGGCGGACTCTCCGGGTGTCATCCATGAGGATTGCGATTGCACCGAATCCGGCTGCGATTGCGCTTGCGGCTTCGTTACCCTGGCCCTGGCCAGAGGCATTCCGCTTGTCGATACGTTCTGGATCGGCTTCGTGCCGGTCTCCGGTGATCTGACCGCCGCTCGCAAAGGCGTAGCGTCTTCGCTCTTTCGACCTCCCATCGGTTGACCTTGTCCGGCTGCCCATGTGGCGGCTTCCTTCGCTGCGGGTTCCGGTTGTCACAGCCGCCCCGGATCGTGCCGACAAGTTCTGAAAATCACTGTTTGGGGAGTTCATCATGTTCTGTAAGCGCAACCATCTCGCGCTGGCGATCGGCGCGTTGCTGTCCGCCGGCATCATTGCCAACGCATCCGCCCAGTCTGCGGACGAAAGCACGCCGTCAACAGCGACCACACTGGATGCGGTGACGGTTACCGGCAGCCACATCAAGCGCGCGGCGATCTCGGGCGTTGGCCCGGTAACGGTCATCGATGCCGAAACCATCGAGCGCTCGGGCGCCATTTCCGTCGAAACCCTGCTGCAGCGTCTGCCGGCATCGGCCGGATTCGCCGGCAGCCAGACCAACGCGTACTGGGCCGACAACGGCTACGGGACGACCCAGGTCAACCTGCGCGGGCTGGGCATCAACCGCACGCTGGTGCTGTTGAACGGCCGCCGGATCGTGAATGGTGGCACGGGCGCCAACAGCTCGGTCGATCTCAACATCATTCCGGTGGCGCTGATCGAGCGCATCGAGGTGCTCAAGGACGGCGCGTCCGCCATCTACGGTGCCGATGCCGTGGCCGGTGTGGTGAACATCATCACCAAGAAGAACTTCGACGGTGTCGAGGCATCCATGCGCTATGGCCAGACATTCCAGCAGGACGGTGAAGAAGGCGCCGTCGATCTGGCCTGGGGCGTGAACAGCGATCGCGGCTCGCTGATGGCGGCGATCAACTACTCCGAAAGTGGCTCGGTCAACATGGCCGATCGGACTCCCTGCGGTCTGGGCGAAGTCGACGGGAAGCTCGAATGCGTGGGAAGCGCCAGCACCATCGGCGGCCGCGCGTTGCTGCCCGATGGCACCCGCATCAACTTCAACCAGGACCCCAATGGCGACGGTGACTTCTACGAGGTCTACTCGCCGAAAAAGCACAACCAGAACGCCTATCCGAACCTCAACGCCGTCAACCCGATCAAGCGCATGAGCTTCAGCGCTTTCGGCAACTACGCGCTCACCGACAACGTCCGCGGTTTCGCGGAGCTGATGTACACCAATCGCCAGTCGGACCAGTTGGCCACCCCGGGGACGCTCGGTGTCTACCGCCCGATCAACATCGCCGCCGATCACCCGACCAACCCGACCGGGCAGGACATCCTGCTGCAGCGGCGCAGCCTGAAGGAAGGCGGCAATCGCGAGTTCTACCAGGACGTGGACACGTTTCGCACCGTGCTCGGCGTGGAAGGCGGCATCGGCACCTACTGGGACTGGTCGATGGCGGTCAACTGGGGCCGCAACACCGGCGACGACGGCTCCACCAATGTCGTCAATCTGGATCGATTCGACAACACCATGAATACCTCCCTGTGCAGCAATGCGCCGGGTGCGGCCATCCCGTGCGGTGACTATCTGGGTTACGGCGATGTCACCCGCGAGGTGCTCGACTACATCCTGTACACCACGCGCGATGTGGGCGGAAACGAGCAGAAGAGCTTCACCGCGAACCTCAGCGGCCAGTTGTTCGAGCTGCCCGCCGGCTGGGTCGGCATGGCGACCGGCGTGGAAGTGCGTCGGGAAAGCGGCTGGCGCAACCCGGATCCGCTGACCGTGCTCGGCATGGCCAACACCAACCAGCAGGATGCGATCGCCGGCGAGTACACGGCGAAAGAGGCCTTCGTGGAAATCGCCATCCCGCTGCTCGAAGACAGGTTCCTGGCGCAGTCGGTGACGTTGAACACGGCGCTGCGCTACTCCGACTACGACATCTTCGGTGGCGACACGAACTACAAGGTCGGCCTGGACTGGCAGTTCGTGCCCTCGCTGAAAATGCGGGCGAACTACGCAACGGCGTTCCGCATTCCGAACGTGCCCGAGTTGTTCGGCGGCGTCTCCGAAGGCGGCCTGACCACCACCGACCCGTGCAGCGGCTGGGCGAGCCTGCCCGCTTCGTCGGTGGTCTACCAGAACTGCCAGGCGTCCGGCGTCCCGGCGGGCTACACGCAACTGGGCAAGGCGATCCAGACCACGGTCGGCGGCAACCGCAATCTCCAGCCGGAAGATGCGAAAACGTTGACGGTCGGTGCGGTCTGGACGCCCACCTTCGTGGACAACCTGACGCTGACGTTCGACTACTTCAACATCAAGATCGACAACGCGATCCAGCGTATCGACGGATCGACCAAGTTGGCGGTCTGCTACAACACGCCCGGCCTGGAGCACCAGTTCTGCACCCCGTCCAACTTCACCCGCAATCCGCTCACCGGAGAGATCGACTACCTGTCCGCCCAGCCGGTGAATGCCGCCAGCGAACGCGTTTCCGGTATCGACCTGGGGGCGCTGTACCAGTTCGACCTGGCCGGGATGAAGGCCACCTTCAGCCTGGATACGTCCTACCTGAAGAACTACGACGTGCGGCCCTTCCCGTCGGCGGATGAGATCCACTACGCCGGCCACATCACCGGTGGCCGCGGCAGCTATGCGAAGTGGCGGTCGTTCGGTTCGCTGACCCTGGAGCAGGGGCCGTGGTCGGGTTCCTACAGCATCCAGTACGTCGGCAAGGCGGATGACATCAACGCCTCGAAGGGGGATATCGGAGACCACGCGCCGAGCGTGAGCTACCACAACGCGCAGGCGAAGTACTCGTTCAACAAGTCCTTCGACCTCGTTTTCGGTGTCGACAACCTCTGGGACAAGCAGGCGCCGTTCATCCAGAGCTACACCGATGCGAACACCGACACGATGACCTACGACCTGCTCGGTCGTCGCTGGAACGCGAAGTTCACCTACCGCTGGTGACCGGCTCGATCCTCTCCGGCTCCCGGGCCGGAGAGGGCGGCGTTCCCTTCCCCGCGACATCCGTCAGGAATCAACTATGAAACCCGCATTCTGGGCCCGCCGGGCCCACAAGTGGATCGCCCTGGTCATCGGCGTGCAGGCGCTG
>DATJBR010000313.1:0-2363 GCA_035515255.1 Lysobacter sp.
GCAGACCATCCATGGTCTGCTGTTCGCAACACCCCGCCAGGACGCCGCATCGGTCATTCGTTGGCGTCGCATGTTGTGGGTCTTCTTTCCCGTTGACCACCGCAACAGGCCGGTTGCAAAACCCGCTTTTGATCGCCCTCAGCCACCGAAAAGCTCCGGTGGCGCCTGCCGGGCGTACCGGTCACCAAGCGAATTTCGTGGAGCGACTGAGCGGGGTGCCCGGCAGGCGCTGCTCGCGCAGCCAGACGCTATCCTTTCCGCATGCCTTTGACCCCTGACCTCGCCGCCGCCATCACTGTCCTTCGCGACGGCGGCGTGATCGCCTATCCGACCGAGGCGGTCTGGGGCCTGGGCTGTGATCCGTTCAACGAAGCCGCAGTCCTGCGCCTGCTCGACATCAAACAGCGTCCGGTAGACAAGGGACTGATCCTGATCGCGGGAAGCCTTGCTCAACTGGACGACCTGCTCGACTGGGAAGCCCTGCCGCCCAGTCGTCGCGATGCAGTGTTGGCAAGCTGGCCCGGCCCGAACACTTGGGTCATCCCGGCGACGTCGCGGGTCCCGCCCACCATCACCGGCGCGCATGACAGCGTGGCCGTGCGGATCAGCGCGCACCCGCAGGTCGTCGCGCTGTGCGGGGCATTCGGCGGACCGCTGGTGTCCACCAGTGCGAACCTGGCCGGGCAACCGCCCGCCTTCCACCGCGACGCACTCGACCCCGCATTGCTGGCCCGGATCGACGCCATCGTCGAAGGGGAGACCGGCGGCCTGGCCACGCCAACCGCCATTCGCGATGCCCGCAGCGGCGAGACCCTGCGCGCTTGAACCGCGGGCAAGCGTGCAGCGGCACGCCTGAACCCGCATCCCCGAAACAGCGCAAGATACGCGTATGCGCCTCCGCTTCGCCCGCGTCCTGTTGCCCACCATTGCCGGAATGTTTCTGGCGATGACCGGCAACCTCGTCCATGCCGATGAGGTCACGATCTACCGCTGCACCGATGCTCGCGGACAGGTTGCCCTGCGCGATACCCCGTGTGCGAAGGGGCAGCACCAGCAGACCATCGACATGATCCGACCGCGCGACCCGCCACCACGCCCGGCACCGGCTGTCGCGCCGCCCGGGCCCACGCCGGCCGCGCCAGCCCAACCGACCACCGTCATCGTCGTGCGCACACCGCCGCAGCCGGTCTACGAATGCGTGACTCCCGACGGTGAGCGCTACACCAGCGACACCCCGACCGGAAACCCGCGCTGGGTGCCGTTGTGGACACTCGGCTATCCCGTCGGCCCGGGCACCGGCCATGGCGGTCATCACGGCGGACACCCGGACATGCCGCCGGTGCGCCCGGCGACCAGTAGCGGACAGAACAGTACGCACGCCGGCCAGGGCCTGATGTTCGGCAACGTCGGCCGCCCTGCACCGAGTCCACCTGCCAACCCCGGCATCCCCGCGCGGCCTCCGATGGGCGGCGGCATCATTCCGATCCTGGGCAGCTGGATCAGCGACCAGTGCGAACGCCTGCCGCAGGAAGAGGTCTGCACCCGCCTGAGCGACCGGCGCTGGGAACTGGACCGCCGCTACAACAGCGCCATACAGAGCGAGCGCAAACGCATCGATGCGGAGCAACGCGGCATCGACGCGCGCCTTGCCAGCGACTGCGCGGGCTACTGATGCGCCGCGCGCCCGCATTGCTGCTGTTTGGCTTGTTTCTGTGTGGCCTGGCCGGCGTCGGCGCCGCGCAGGACTCGGTCGTCATCTACCGCTGCACCGCTGCCGACGGCACCGTCAGCGTGCAGAATGATGTCCCCTGCCCCAAGGACAGCCAGCAGCAACGCCGGGTGATCGAGACGGTCCCGCCGCCGTCGCAGCCCTATGTCCCGCCACCTCCACGCGCCATCGAAGTCATTCCGGTCGTGCCGGCTTCAGCGCCCGCCGGGCCGGAGAAGTCCACAGCCGGCGATGCCGAATCCGACAACGCGCCAATCAAGCTGCTGCCACCCCCACCGCTGTTCGCCTGCCGCACCTGGAGCCGGGACGACTACCTGAGCGACGACCCGACCCCGGCCGAGCGCTGCGCGCCGTTGCGCACCATCGGCGTGGATGGCGATCCGGCCCGCGGCTCGGGCGCGGCCTGCGAGAAAGTCCGCGACACCTGCACAGCAGTGCCCGAGCCGCAGCTCTGCGAGCGCTGGCGGCAGCATCTGCGCGACACCCAGGCGATGCTGCTGTTCGGCCGTGCCGAGGATCCGGCCACGACCCGGGTGGAGCTGGAGCGGATCGAGGCCGTCATCCGCGCCAGCGACTGCGGCCCACAGCAGGCCGCGGAGTAGTCCCGGCAGCGTCAGGCGTCAGAGTCGCCGAC
>DATJBR010000314.1:0-16895 GCA_035515255.1 Lysobacter sp.
GCTGCCCTTGGAGTCGGTATGACCGGCAACCTCGACCTTCAGCTCGGGGTAACGCTGCAGGATCTGGGTCGCTTCGCTCAGGATCGACACCGCGTCCGGACGCAGGGTCGACTTGTCGAAGTCGAAGTTCACGCCCTTCAGATCGATCGAGACCGGCACCGGGCAACCGTCCGGACCGATGGTCTGGCCGGCCTGCGAATCCGGGCACTTGTCGTCGCAGTTGTTGACGCCGTCGCCGTCGTCGTCCAGGTCCGCGCAGCTCGGGGCCACCGGGGCCGGAGCGACTGCAGCGACCGGAGCAGCGCCCAACGGCACGATCACGCCCACCGAGGCCAGCATGTCGCCGAACCAGTTTTCGCTGGGGTTGGCCACGCTCTGGTCATTGAAGTCGCCACGATAGGCCAGTTCGGTGCGCACACCGACGCGGCCGAGGTCGGCCTGCAGACCCACGCCGACCTTGGCAGCGAGGTTGCCGTCCTTGTACTCACCCGGGGAATTGACGCTCGGGAAGTTGTCAAACTCTTCTTCCGAGCGCTGGTAGCCCAAGCCGACCAGGGCATACGGGTTCCAGTTGCGGCCTTCGGTCAGGAAGTGGCGACGCAGGTCGAGCGAGACGCCGTACTGGCTCCAGTTCAGGTCCTGGTTGCGATCAGCGTTCGGGTTCTGATAGTTCAGCTCACCATCCAGCGACCAGTTCGGGTTCAGGAACTTGCCCACACCAATGGCCGCAAACGGAGCGTCACGGGTATCACGATCGTTGTCCTGGATGTTCATGCCGGCCGAGCCGGTGATGTACCAGCGATCATCGAACTCTTGTGCGTTGGCAACGCCGGCAAGGGTCAGGCCGCCCAACAGGGCTGCGCAAAGGAGCTTCTTGTTCATCATGTATCTCCGTATGGATTCAACTGGAAACCGCGTCTGCGTGGTTCCGTACCTTTACAAGACGGCTGCCGGTATGACGCCATCCCGCGCAGAGTAGATTTGCATGCGTGAAGGTCATGTTAACGAACGCCTAACAAATGAAAGAGTTCCCCGCAGCCGGCTGCTCTCGTCGAGCGCCATTCAGGCCTGAAGCAGTGCCATCAACTCGGTGACAGGCAGCGCTTCCAGTCGTTCCGGTTCTGCCGCCAGCGCAATCAACCGCTCGGCCTTCGCCGCCGGCAACTTGCCGCGCACGGCGTCTGCGAACTTCTCCATCAGCACCGGGATGCCTTCGGCGCGGCGCTTGCGATGACCGATCGGGTAGTCGACCGACACCCGGCCGGTGCGGCTGCCGTCCTTGAAGAACACCTGGATCGAGTTGCCGATGTAGCGACGCTCCGGATCGAAATAGTCCCGGGTGAACTGCTTGTTCTCGTTGACCGTCATCTTTGCGCGCAATGCATCGATGCGTGGATCGGCCGCCACCGCATCGCTGTAGTCGTCGGCGGTGAGACGACCGAAGATCAACGGCACGGCCACCATGTACTGCAGGCAATGGTCGCGATCGGCGTAGTTATGCAGCGGGCCGGTCTTGTCGATGATCCGCATGCCGGCTTCCTGGGTCTGCAGTTCGATCCGCTCGATGACATCGACGCCGCCTTCATCGAGCTTCGCCTTGACCTGCTCGTGCAGCTGCATCGCGCACTCCACCGCGGTCTGGGCGTGGAACTCGGCCGGGAAGCTGATCTTGAACAGGACGTTCTCCATCACGTAGCTGCCGAAGGCGCGATCGAACTCGAATGGCTGGCCATTGAAAGCCACATCCTGGAAACCCCAGGTCGGCACGCTCAACGCGCTCGGGTAGCCGACCACGCCCTTGACCGCATTGAGGGCGTGGGTGACGGCGCGGCGACAGGCGTCGCCGGCGGCCCAGCTTTTGCGCGGACCGGTGTTGGGGGCGTGGCGGTAGGTGCGCAGCACGCCGTTGTCGATCCAGCTGTGCGAGACCGCGGTCCAGATCGCTTCCTTGCCGCCGCCGAGCATCCGGGTGGCCACGGCGGTGGAGGCCAGTCGGACCAGGATGACGTGGTCAAGGCCGACGCGGTTGAACGAGTTGCGGATCGCGTACACGCCCTGGATCTCGTGGGCCTTGATCGCGTGGTCGAGCACGTCTTTCACGGTCAGCGCCCTGCCGCCTTCGGCCTCGGCCTTGCGGCCCAGATGGTCGGCGACCGCGAGGATCGCGCCGAGGTTGTCGGAGGGATGGCCCCACTCGGCCGCCAGCCAGGTGTCGTTGAAATCGAGCCAGCGGATCTGCACACCGATGTTGTAGGCGGCCTGCACCGGGTCGAGCTCGTACGCGGTGAACGGCACGCGCGCACCGCCTTTCATCTCCGCTCCCGGTACCAGCGGGCCGAGGTGGCGGACGCACTCCACGTGATCCATCGCCAGTGCTGCGCAGGCCAGTGAATCCAGCAGCATGTAGCGCGCGGTCTCAAAGGCTTCTTCCGAATCGATGACGTAATCCACGACGTAGTCGGCGATGTCGAGCATCGACTGGTCCGGGGACGGGCGGTTGGCTGAACGGATGTCGTGCTGACTCATCGGAAACCTCCAAAAAGTCTCCTCACTCTGCCTGTCATGGTGTTCGCGAGGCGTGGATGTCCCCGGATCTCGCCGGTACACGCAGCATCCTGCCGGCACCGGTTTGCCGCTCCAGGGCTTTCCCGGCATCGTGGCCTTCTCCATACGCACGCGTATTTCCAATGACTACTGCCGGCCCGCATCCGCTCTATCCGCACTTGTTCACACCGCTCGACCTGGGCTTCTGCACCCTGCCCAACCGCGTACTGATGGGCTCGATGCACACCGGGCTGGAGGACAGAGCGGCGGATTTCCCGAAGCTCGCCGCCTACTTCGCCGAGCGCGCGGCCGGCGGGGTCGGCCTGATGGTCACCGGAGGCTTCGCGCCGAACATCGTCGGCTGGCTGAAACCCTTCGGCGGCAAATTGAGCCGGTCGTGGGAAGTACGCAAGCACCGGCAAGTGGCCGACGCCGTGCATCATCACGGCAGCCGCATCTGCCTGCAGATCCTGCACGCCGGCCGCTATGGCTACCACCCGCTGCAGGTCGCGCCGAGCCGGATCAAGTCGCCGATCAATCCGTTCACTCCGCGGGCGTTGTCGGCCCGCGGGGTCGAGCGCCAGATCGCGGCATTCGTACGCACCGCGCAACTCGCGCGCGAGGCCGGTTACGACGGCGTCGAAGTGATGGGCTCGGAGGGCTACCTGCTCAACCAGTTCACCGCACCGCGCACCAACCGGCGCGATGACGCGTTCGGGGGCGATGCCGTGCGGCGCATGCGCTTCGCGGTCGAGATCGTGCGGCGCATCCGCGAAGCCTGCGGGCCGGACTTCATCCTGATCTACCGGTTGTCGATGATCGACCTGGTCGACGACGGCCTGGCCTGGAACGAAATCGTCGCGCAGGCACGCGCCGTCGAGACGGCCGGCGCGACCCTGATCAACACCGGCATCGGCTGGCACGAGGCACGCGTACCGACCATCGCCACCTCGGTTCCGCGCGGCGCATTCAGCGGCATCACCGCGCGGCTGAAACCGGAAGTACGCATACCGGTGATCGCCACCAACCGGATCAACATGCCGGCGACGGCGGAACGCATCCTCGCCGACGGCGAAGCCGACATGGTCTCGATGGCGCGGCCGCTGCTGGCCGACCCGGGCTGGGTCGCCAAAGCGCGCGCGCAACGCAGCGACGAGATCAACACCTGCATCGCCTGCAATCAGGCATGCCTGGATCACGTGTTCGCCAACCGGCGGGCGAGTTGCCTGGTCAACCCGCGTGCCTGCGCCGAAACCGAGTTGCGCTACACGCCGACCACTGCCTCAAAGCGCATTGCCGTCGTCGGCGCCGGCCCCGCCGGTCTGGCCTGTGCGACCGTCGCCGCCGGACGGGGCCATCAGGTCACGTTGTTCGAGGCCGCCGCGCAGATCGGCGGCCAGTTCAATCTGGCCAAACAGATCCCCGGCAAGGAGGAGTTCCACGAAACGCTGCGCTACTTCGGCCGCCAGATCGCGCTCACCGGCGTCGATCTGCGCTTGAACACGCCGGCCGAGCCCGCCGCACTGGCCGGCTACGACCACGTCGTGCTCGCCACCGGTATCGTCCCGCGCGAAGCGGACTTTCCCGGTGCCAAGCACCCGAAGGTGGTCAGCTACGTCGATGTTCTAGGCGGCAAAGTGCCGGTGGGACGCAAGGTCGCGATCATCGGCGCGGGTGGAATCGGTTTCGACGTGGCCGAGTTCCTGGTCCATGAAGGCTCTTCGCCCAGCTTGGACGCCGTCCGCTGGCGCGCGGAATGGGGCGTTGACCTGGAGTATGGCGATCGCCGGGGCGGGCTCGTACCTGCATACCCCGAACCGCCAGCACGCGAGGTCTGGCTGCTGCAACGCAGCGCCGGCAAGCTCGGCGCGCGACTGGGCAAAACCACCGGCTGGATCCATCGGGCCACATTGAAGGCCAAGCAGGTCCGCATGCTGGGCGGGGTCGAATACCTCGGGGTCGATGACCGTGGCCTGCGGGTCCGCATCGACGGCGGCGAACAGATCCTGCCGGTCGACCATGTCGTGGTGTGCGCGGGGCAGGAGCCGTTCAAGCCACTGCAGGCCTTGCTGGAAGGCCATCGTGCGCAGGTGCATGTGATTGGCGGCGCGGGACTGGCAGACGAGCTCGACGCCAAGCGTGCGATCGACCAGGGCAGCCGGTTGGCAGCCTCTTTCTAGCAAAACCGGCGCGCACTCCCGCAATGAATACGCAGGCCAACGAACCTGAACAGACGGATTGCCTCCGGCGTTCATCGTTCACCAACACCCTTGCCAGCGCTTGGCGTGGACGCGATCGAGCGACCCTGAACGGACATCGTGCGAAGCTGAACAGACACCCCTGTTCAGACGAGGTTTAGATAACGGCCGCTACCGTGCCGCAACTTTTCCAGTCACCCCATCCGGTGACCCCCCGCCGCCCTCGCCCTCTGCGAGGTCCCCGGTGATCGGGCAAAGCGCGCCACAGAGCCGCCGCCCTCCCCAGTACGCCATGTCGGTGCGTCAAGATCATCCACCCCTTCCCCGGGGCGGCCGGTCTGGATGTTGCCGGCGCAACGGAGCAAGGAGTTCGTCATGAAACTGGCCTGGATCCTGTGGTTGGCCTCGGTGTTGTCACCACAAAGCGCCGATTCGCTGTGTTTGAGCACCACGCTGTACCTGGAAGCCCGCAACCAGTCCGTCCAGGGCCAGCAGGCGGTCGCCGAAGTGGCCCTGCGTCGTCGCGACAGCGGCATCTGGGGCGACAGCGTCTGCGAGGTGGTGACCGCCCGCAAGCAGTTCGCACCGACGCTGGTGTCGCCCAACACCCGCCTGAGCAATACCGAGGCATGGGCGGAGTCGGTCACCGTCGCTCTGGAAGCCCAACGCAACTGGGCCCTGCCTCCGGGCGAGCGCAAGGAGATCGTGCCCGGCGCGAGCCATTTCGCCGCCCTTGCGATCGCCAGCCCGAACTGGCGCAACGCCTACCAGGTAGCAAAGATCGGCGACCACACCTTCCTCAAGGTGCAGAACCTGGTTCCGCAAGGCACCTGAGCAGCACGCTCCCAGTAGCGTCGAGATGCCACGTCGAGACACCACGTTACGGCGGGATGGCGGAAACTCCACGGCGGGCCGGTGATATCGCACCGGCCCGTTTTACGTTTCCCTCCCTGTCCTTCGGAGATCACATGAAGCTCTACACCAAACCCGGCGCGTGCTCGACCGCCGACCACATCGCCCTGCAATGGGCCGGCCAGCCCTACGAGGTGGAGGTGATGACGGCGGAAACGCTGAAGTCGCCAGGCTACCTGGCAATCAACCCGGCCGGCGCGGTTCCCGCGGTGACTGATGGCGATTTCCGGCTGACCCAGAACGCCGCGATCATGGGCTACATCGCCGACAGCTACCCGGCTGCAGGACTCGGCGGCGACGGCAGTGCCGAGCAGCGGGCGCAGGCCACTCGCTGGCTTTCATTCGTCAACTCGGACGTGCACCCGGCGTTCACTCCGCTGTTCGCACCGGCCAAGTTCCATCCGGACGCGAGCCAGCACGAAGCGATCCGCGACGCGGCGCGCACTCGCCTGCGCGGGCTGTTCCAGGCGGCGGACAAGCAACTCGATGGCAAGTCCTGGCTGGCCGGCTTCCGCAGCTTCGCCGACCCGTACCTCTACATCACGTTGCGCTGGGCAGGCGCACTGGGTATCGACCTGTCGGGCCTGGACAACCTGGCCGCCTTCAAGCAGCGCATGGAAGCCGATGCGGGCGTGCAGGCCGTGCTGAAGGCCGAAGGGCTGAGCTGACCGCCCCCGAGCGCTGCCGCCGCTTGAGAAGCCTGCAAGTCGACAGCCACCACGACCACCCCGGCATGACAGTGACATGACAGTGATTAGCAACGTCATAAGTTGATGCCGCAAACGAAGAAAGGCCACGCTCGCACGTGGCCTTTCTGACATCTACAGTGCGGAGGATTCAGCGCTGGTCGATCGCCACGTAGTCGCGGTCGTCCGGACCCACGTAGTTCGCACTCGGGCGGATGATCTTGCCGTCCTCGCGCTGCTCGATCACGTGCGCGCTCCACCCGGTGGTGCGTGCGATCACGAACAGCGGGGTGAACATCGCGGTCGGGATGCCCATCATGTGGTACGCCGAGGCGCTGTACCAATCCAGGTTCGGGAACATCTTCTTGGTGTCCATCATCAGGTTCTCGATGCGCTCGGACACGTCGAACAGAACCTGGTTGCCGCCCTCGGCGCACAGTTTGCGTGAGATCTCCTTGATGATCGGATTGCGCGGGTCGCCCACGGTGTAGACCGGGTGGCCGAAGCCGATCACGATTTCCTTGCGCTCCATGCGGGCGCGGATGTCGGCCTCGGCCTCGTCGGCGGTGGCGTAGCGGCTGATGATGTCCATCGCCACCTCGTTCGCACCGCCGTGCTTGGGACCGCGCAGTGCACCGATCGCACCGGTCAGGCACGAGAACAGATCCGAGCCGGTACCGGCGATCACCCGCGCGGTGAAGGTCGACGCGTTGAATTCGTGCTCGGCGTACAGCACCAGCGACTTGTCCAGCGCGTCGGCATGCAGCGCGCTCGGCGGCTGGCCGTGCAGCAGGTGCAGGAAGTGCCCGGCCACCGAATCGTCCCCGGTTTCCACATCGATACGGCGGCCGTTGTGGGTGAAGTGCCACCAGTACAGCAGCATCGAGCCGAAGCTGGCGATCAGGCGGTCGGCGATGTCGCGCGCCTCGGCCGCCGGGTGGGTGTCGCGCTCGGGCAGCACCGTGCCCAGCACCGAGCAACCGGTGCGCAGCACGTCCATCGGGTGGGCAGCGGCCGGAATCAGCTCCAGCGCCTCGGTGACGATCGCCGGCAGGCCGCGCAGGCGCTGCAGCTTGGTCTTGTAGGCGGCCAGTTGCGCGTGGGTGGGCAACGTGCCGTGCACCAGCAGGTGGGCGACTTCCTCGAAACTCGACCTGGTGGCGAGATCCTTGATGTCGTAGCCACGGTAATGCAGGTCATTGCCGCTGCGGCCGACCGTGCACAACGCGGTGTTGCCGGCGGGGGTACCCGACAGGGCCACGGATTTCTTGGGCTTGGGGAGGGTCTGTTCGTTCATGTATATGTTCTCACTTCTTCGCAAAGAGTTCGTCGAGCTTGTCTTCGTAGGCGTGGTAACCGAGGAAGTCATAAAGCGCGTCGCGTGTCTGCAGGGTATCGACGACCTGCTTCTGGGTGCCGTCGCGCCGCACGGCTTCATAGAAATGCAGGGCAGCCTTGTTCATCGCACGATAGGCGCCGCAGCAGTAGAGGGCGATGTCCACACCCACGTCACGCAGTTCGTCCGTGGTGAAGAATGGCGTGGAACCGAATTCGGTCAGGTTGGCCAGGACCGGCACCCGCACCGCCGCCTTGAAACGCGCGTAGTCATCGAGCGTCTTCATCGCCTCGGGGAAAATCATGTCCGCGCCAGCCTCGACATAGGCCACCGCGCGCTCGATCGCCGCGTCGACGCCTTCGGTGGCCGCGGCATCGGTCCGCGCCATGATGACGAAACCCGCATCGCTGCGTGCATCGACCGCCGCCTTGACCCGGTCAACCATCTCGGCCGTGGTGACGACTTCCTTGCCGGGGCGGTGACCGCAGCGCTTCTGCCCGACCTGGTCCTCCATGTGCACCGCGGCCACACCGATACGCTCGAAGGACTTGATCGCGCGGGCGATGTTGAACGCCCCGCCCCAGCCGGTATCGATGTCGACCAGCAACGGCATGCCGGTGGCGTCCACGATGCGGCGCGCGTCGGTGAGCACGTCTTCCATCGTGCTGATGCCGAGGTCCGGCACGCCCAGCGAGTTGGCGGCAACACCGCCGCCCGACAGGTACAGCGCCTTGTAGCCGACGCGTTTGGCCATGAGGCCTGCGTAGGCCGTGATGGCGCCCATGACCTGCAGCGGCGACTCGACAGTGATGGCCTCACGGAAGCGCGCGCCGGCGGAGGAAACGGGATTGTCGGGGGTGTCAGTCATCTATGCGACGCGTCCATGGCACGAGGCGGCCCAGTGGCCGCCTCGTAGTGATCAGAGCAGGTGGGCGACGCCGGCGCGCTCTTCCTCGAGCTCGGCCAGGGTCCTGTCCATCGCGGCGCGACTGAAGTCATCGATCGGCAGGTCGGCGACACGGGTGTATTCGCCGTCCGCAGTGATCACCGGCACGCCGTAGATCACGCCTTCGGGGATGCCGTAGCTGCCGTCGGACGGCACGCCCATCGTCACCCACTCGCCATCGCTGCCCAGCAGCCAATCGCGGACGTGGCAGATCGCCGCGTTCGCCGCCGATGCCGCCGACGACAGCCCGCGCGCTTCGATGATCGCCGCACCGCGCTTGGCCACGGTCGGGATGAAGGTGTCCGCATTCCACGCCGCGTCGTTGATGGCGTCCTTCAGCGACGCACCACCGACGGTGGCGAAACGGTAGTCCGGGTACATCGTCGAGCTGTGGTTGCCCCACACCACCAGTTTGCGGATGTCGCCGACCGGCTTGCCGGCCTTGGCCGCCAGCTGGCTGAGCGCGCGATTGTGATCCAGGCGCAGCATCGCGGTGAAGTTCGCGGCCTTCAGGTCCGGCGCGGATTTCATCGCGATGTAGGCGTTGGTGTTGGCCGGGTTGCCGACCACCAGCACCTTGACGTCGCGGCTGGCGACCTTGTTCAGCGCGGCGCCCTGCGCGGTGAAGATCTTGGCGTTCTCCAGCAGCAGGTCCTTGCGCTCCATGCCGGGGCCGCGCGGGCGCGCGCCGACCAGCAGGGCGATGTCGGCATCCTTGAACGCGACCTCGGCGTCATCGGTGCCGACCATCCCGGCCAGCAGCGGAAACGCACAGTCCTCCAGCTCCATCATCACGCCCTTCAGCGCGGCCTGGGCCTTCTCCATCGGCAGTTCGAGCATCTGCAGGATGACCGGCTGGTCCTTGCCCAGCATGTCGCCGGCGGCAATGCGGAACAGCAGGGAATAGCCGATCTGGCCGGCAGCACCGGTGACGGCAACGCGGACGGGGTTCTTCATGGGGGGCTCCTGTTGCAACGGAAAGTGGGGGTGGAACAGCGCTACGGCTCAGCTCAGCTCGGCAAAGAATTCCTGGATACGCTGCAGACCCGGCGCGAGCTGCGGCGTCGGGCAGGTGTAGCTGATGCGCATCCCACGCGGCTCGCCGAACGCGGAGCCGGGCACGCAGGCCACGCCCTTGGCTTCCAGCAACGCGCTGCAGAACGACAGGTCGTCATCGATCTTCAGCCCGCTCGGCGCATGGGTCTTGCCGAACGCCACGCTGATGTCGGGAAACACGTAGAACGCGCCTTGCGGACGTGGGCACACCAGCCCGGGGATCGCGTCCATGGCCTGCATGACCTGGTCTCGCTTGGCCTGGAACTCCCGGCATTTGGCTTCCGGCACGTCCTGTGGTCCGGTCAGGGCCGCCACCGCAGCCGCCTGGACCGCCTCCGGAATGCTGGTGATGTGGTTGGAGTTGAGCGTCGCCACGGCCTTGGCCACCGACTCCGGACCGGCCAGCAGGCCCACCCGCCAGCCCGGCATGCCGTAGGTCTTGGACAGCGAGTCGACGAAGATCACCCGCTCGCGCAGCTCGGGGCGGGCATGCACGAAATTGTGGTAACCCAGTCCGTCGAACACCATCGCGTTGTAGATGTCGTCGGTGACGATCCAGGTGTCCGGGTAGTGCACCAGCACATCGGCCAGAGCGGAGATCTCGTCCTTGCCATAGACCATGCCGGTCGGGTTGGACGGATTGTTGAACAGGAACACCCGCGGCTTTTTTGCCAGGGCGGCTTCCAGCTGCGCCGGGGTCAGCTTGTAGTCCTGCTCCGGCGGGCACGGCAGCAGCTCGACCCTGGCGTTGACGATCTGCGCGATGTCCAGGTAGCTGGTCCAGTACGGCACCGCGAAGGCGATGGTGTCGCCCTCGTCGAGCAGCGCCTCGGCCAGGTTGTACAGCACCTGTTTGGCACCGATGCCGACCCCGAGGTTGGCGCGGGTGTAGCCGGTCAGGCCGATCTTTTCGATATGCGCCAGGAAGGCATCCAGCAACGCATCCGAGCCGCGGTTGCTGCCGTACTGGCCGCTGTCGCTCGCCAGCGACTCGCGGGCGGCCTGGTAGACATGCTCGCCGGGCAGGAAGTTGGGGACGCCGATCGAGAAATTGACGATATCGCGGCCTTCGGCCTTCAGGCGCTTCGCCTTTTCGGCGATCTGCATGATCGCGCTGGGCCTGGCACGACCGATGCGCTGGGCAAACTGGGGCATTCGCAACAACCTCGAAGGAAAAGGATCGTGAGGTGGACGCCCGCCACGGGGGGCCGTGGATGGGCGCCGGCAAGCGTTGCTGCGAGGCAACCGGGAAGCTCAAGGCGCGTATCGCAAGCGGGTATTACGGCGCGCGGCGGCGCGCTGGAAATAATCGCACCCGATCAGCTGTGCTGCGCGGCGTCGAGCGTCTTGTTCCAATCGGCCACGCGGTCGGCCTTGGCGGCCAGGGCGGCATCGATGTCGCCTTCCAGCGTGACCGACTTGATCTTGTCGCCCTGCTTGATGCTGTCGACGATCTCCTGCCCTTCGATCACCTTGCCGAACACGGTGTGCTTGCCGTCCAGCCACGGGCACGGCACGTGGGTGATGAAGAACTGGCTGCCGTTGGTGCCCGGGCCGGCATTGGCCATCGACAGCACGCCGCGCTCGTGGCCCAGGCCGTTGTTGGCCTCGTCCTCGAAGCGGTAACCCGGGCCGCCGGTGCCGGTGCCCTGCGGGCAACCGCCCTGGATCATGAAGTCGGCCAGGACGCGGTGGAAGTTCAGGCCGTCGTAATAGCCGCGCTTGATCAGGTTGGCGAAGTTGGCAACCGTCAGCGGCGCCTTGTCGGCGGCGAGTTCTACGCGGATCGGGCCGCGGTCGGTGTCGAAAGTGGCGATCAGGCTCATGGAATCTGCTCCGGAGTTGTGGGGTGCGTTGGATGAACGCCAGACCCGCAAGTTTAACCCAGGATGAGCCAAGTCCCGCGCAGCCGTGCCGACCCTATATACTGGCTGACTTCCTTATGAAAGCAGCGCCCGCGCCGCTCTACCCCATGTCCATCGAACGCCTGCGCAATATCGCCATCGTCGCCCACGTCGACCACGGCAAGACCACCCTCGTTGATTGCCTGCTCAAGCACTCCGGCACCCTGTCCGAACGTACGGTCCTTGCCGAACGCGTGATGGACAGCAACGACCAGGAAAAGGAGCGTGGCATCACGATCCTTTCCAAGAACACCGCCATCACCTGGCAGGGCAACCGGATCAACATCGTCGATACCCCGGGACACGCCGACTTCGGCGGCGAGGTCGAGCGCGTGCTGTCGATGGTCGACTCGGTGCTGATCCTGGTCGACGCGATGGACGGCCCGATGCCGCAGACCCGCTTCGTGACCCAGAAGGCGTTCGCGATGGGCTTCAAGCCGATCGTGGTGGTCAACAAGGTCGACCGACCCGGCGCGCGCCCGGACTGGGTGATCGACCAGGTGTTCGACCTGTTCGACAAGCTCGGCGCCACCAACGAACAGCTCGACTTCCCGATCGTCTACGCCTCGGCGCTGCACGGTTACGCCGGCCTTGACGACAGCGTCCGCGGCGGCGACATGACCCCGCTGTACGAAGCGATCATGCAGCACGTATCGCCGCCGGACGTCGATCCCGACGGTCCGTTCCAGATGCGCATCAGCCAGCTGGACTACAACAGCTTCGTCGGCCTGATCGGCGTCGGCCGCATCCAGCGCGGCAAGGTCCGCACCAACATGCCGATCACCGTCATCGACCGTGAAGGCAAGAAGCGTCAGGCCAAGGTGCTGCAGGTGCTCGGCTTCATGGGCCTGGAGCGGGTCGAGGTCGAGGAGGCCGAGGCCGGTGACATCGTCGCCATTTCCGGCGTCCAGGGCCTGAGCATCTCCGACACCCTGTGCGCGGTGGAGGCTCCGGAGGCCTTGCCGCCGCTGACCGTGGACGAGCCGACCATCAGCATGACCTTCCAGGTCAACAACTCGCCGTTCGCAGGCCGGAAGGACTTCAGCGGCGGCAAGTTCATCACCAGCCGCCAGATCCGCGAGCGGCTGGAGCGCGAGACCCTGCACAACGTCGCGCTGAAGGTCGAGGAGGGTTCCGATCCGGACAAGTTCCTCGTCTCCGGCCGCGGCGAGCTGCATCTGTCGGTGCTGATCGAGACCATGCGCCGCGAAGGCTTCGAGCTGGCGGTGTCGCGCCCGGAAGTCATCATCAAGGAGATCGACGGCCAGATGATGGAGCCGGTCGAGCAACTGGTGGTCGACATTGAAGAGCAGCACCAGGGCGGCGTCATGGAGAAGTTGGGCATCCGCAAGGGCCAGCTGAAGAACATGGAGTCCGATGGCAAGGGGCGCGTGCGCCTGGATTACATGATCCCGGCCCGAGGCCTGATCGGCTTCCAGAACGAGTTCAAGACCCTGACCCAGGGCACCGGTCTGCTGTTCCACGTGTTCGATCATTACGGCCCGCGTGAAGTCGGCGCGATCGCCAAGCGCCCCAACGGCGTGATGATCTCCAACTCCGCCGGTGCTACCCCTGCCTACTCGCTGGGGCCATTGGAAGAGCGCGGCAAGCTGTTCGCCGCCGAAGGCGACAACGTCTACGAAGGCCAGCTGATCGGCATCCACTCCAAGGACAACGACCTGACCGTCAATGCGATCAAGACCAAGCCGCTGACCAACATGCGCGCCTCGGGCAAGGACGATGCAATCAAGCTGACCCCGGCGATCAAGTTCACGCTGGAGCAGGCGCTGGATTTCATTGAGGACGACGAGCTGGTTGAAGTAACGCCGAAGGAAATCCGCCTGCGCAAGAAGCACCTGACCGAAACCGATCGCAAGCGCGCCAGCCGCTCCAGCAGCTGAAGCGTCGATATGGACCCCGCGGCCTGTGCGCCGCGGCGGATCGGAAAAGAAACAATGCCCGCAACTGAGAGGTTGCGGGCATTTTTCGTTGGCGCGGTGGGCGGAGAAATTGTCAGATGTCGATGACAGTAGCCACGCCACGGACCTGACGTTGTTGAAGGCTGCTGCCCGCCATCAGACCGGGCACATTCCCGCTACAGAAATACCGGATTGGTGGCGCTAGCTTGCCGCCGTCAACTGCGCCTGCTTGCGCACGATCAGCATCGCCACTTCCAGCGCCTGCTCGTAGTTCAGCCGCGGATCGACGGTGGAACGGTAGGCGCGCTCCAGATCCACCTCGGTCAGGCCACGCGCACCGCCCAGGCATTCGGTGACGTCCTCGCCGGTGAGCTCCAGATGCACGCCACCCATACGCGTACCGGCCGCCGCGTGCAGGTCGAACGCCTGCTCCAGCTCGCTGCCGATATTGGCGAAGCGGCGGGTCTTGTAGCCGTTCGCGGTTCCCTCGGTATTGCCATGCATCGGATCGCACACCCACAGCACGCGTCGCCCGTCCCGGCGCATCGCGTTGAGCAGTGGGGGCAGCTTCTCCGCGACCTGCGCGGCACCCATGCGATGGATCAGGGTCAACCGGCCCGGCTCGTCCTCCGGATTGAGCACGTCGACCACCCTCAGCAACTGGTCCGGCGTGACCGAAGGACCGACCTTCAACGCGATCGGATTGCGGATCCCACGGAAATACTCGACGTGGGCTCCATCGATCGCTGCGGTGCGCATGCCGATCCAGGGATAGTGGGTGCTGAGGTTGAACCAGCCCCAGTGACGCGGCACCTGCCGGGTCAACGACTCTTCGTACGGCAGCAGCAAGGCTTCGTGCGAGGTATAAAAATCGACCCGGTCGAGGTTCCTTACCGACCCGCCCGACAGCGTCTCCATGAAGCGCACCGCGCCGCCGATCGAATCCACCATCTGGCGATACTCCACCGCCAGCGGGGAGTGCCCGACCCAATCCAGGTTCCAGTACTCGGGATGCCGCAGGTCGGCGAACCCGCCATCGATCAGCGCCCGCACGAAGTTCATCGTCATCGCCGAGCGGGCATGCGCCTTGACCATGCGGCGCGGGTCGGGCCGGCGTGCAGCGGCATTGAATTCCGGCGCGTTGACCATGTCGCCGCGGTAGCTCGGCACCGTCACCCCGTCGATGGTTTCGGTATCGGCCGAACGCGGCTTCGCGTACTGGCCGGCAAACCGCCCCACCCGAACAACCGGCTTGCGCAGCCCGTGCACCAGCACAAGACTCATCTGCAGCAGCACCTTGAGCCGGTTGGAAATCACCTCGGAGGAGCAGGCATCGAACGTCTCGGCGCAGTCCCCGCCCTGCAGCAGGAAACACTTGCCCTCCTGCGCATCGGCCAGTTGCTGCTTGAGCGCAAGGATCTCCCAGGACGTCACCAGCGGCGGCAGCGCGCGCAGCTCCTTCAGCACGCCGGCGAGCTCGTCGGCATCGTCATAGCGCGGCAACTGCAGCGCGGTAAAACCGCGCCAGGACTCGGGATGCCAGTTGGCAGGCAGGTTGACTGGATGCAGGTTACGGTCGGCGCTGGGCATGTCGGACACTTGATTTTGTTGCGAAGCAGCAATCCATCATCCACTTCACCGCCGCGTCTTGCAATGCATGGCGCCCCCGCCTGTCACGAGCCTTCAGTCGCGGCGGAAGCCCGCGTAGACCGCCCAGCCAGCCAGCACGATGAAACACAACAGGCTCCAGGCCGGCATCGATAATCCCAGCAACGACCAGTCGACGTTGGCGCACTCGCCCGACCCGGTCATCACCTTGCGTATCACGCCGGTGAGTGGCATCGCGTCCAACATGTAGTCCAGACCCGGGCCGCAGGCCGGAACCTGGTCGGCGGGAAGGTGTTGCAGGCGCACGTGGTTGCCTGCGACCGCGATTCCCGCGATCGATGCCACCACGGCAAGCACCGTGTAGACACGCTGGCCCGCCGCCCGCTTGGGCGCATGCAGGCCTCCCACGAGGAAAACCAGCCCGAGCGTGGCAAACGCGACCCGCTGGAAAATACACAGCGGGCACGGCAGCAGGCCACCGTGGAACTGCGTGTACAAGGCGTAGCCGATCAATCCGGCGCAGGCGAGAAAGCCGAGCAGGAAACGGCGACGGAAGGACGCGGCGGATTTCTGGGATGGGTTCATGGGCCGACACGATACGGGCTTGCGCCTGCCGTGCAAAGCACGAAACGCCATGGCAATGCGCCGGCGCCTTCTATTCCATGCCCAACCGGATCGCATTCGACGCGCATATTTCACCAACGCAAAAACCCCGGCACCAGGCCGGGGTTCGTGCTTCATCGATGGTTGTTCGGCCTTGGCCGCCCATCGACTCGTCGGTCAGTTACTCCGCAACAACTTGCGGACGATCGACCAGTTCGACGTAGGCCATCGGCGCATTGTCTCCAGCGCGGAAACCGCACTTGAGGATGCGCAGGTAGCCACCCGGACGCGCGTTGTAACGCGGGCCCAGTTCGACAAACAGCGTGCCCACCGCTTCCTTGTCACGCAGGCGCGAGAAGGCGAGGCGACGGTTGGCAACGCCATCCGTCTTGGCCAGGGTGATCAGCGGTTCCGCAACGCGGCGCAGCTCCTTAGCCTTCGGCAGGGTGGTACGGATGGCTCCGTGCTTGATGAGCGACGCGGCCATATTGGTGAACATCGCATCGCGATGGGCACTGGTACGGTTGAATTTGCGTCCTGATTTCTGGTGGCGCATGGTCTTGTTTCCTGGTTGTCTGTACGCGCAGCGGGCAAGCCGCGGCTCAGCCCATCATGCCGTGCGAGGCAATACCCGCTGGCGGCCAATTTTCGAGCTTCATGCCGAGGGAAAGGCCGCGCTGGGCAAGCACTTCCTTGATCTCGGTGAGCGACTTCTTGCCGAGATTCGGCGTCTTCAGCAATTCGACTTCGGTCTTCTGGATCAGATCGCCGACGTAGTAGATGCTCTCGGCCTTGAGGCAGTTGGCCGAACGCACCGTCAGTTCCAGATCATCGATCGGACGCAACAGCACCGGGTCGATACCGCTGGTCGCCGGCTTGGCCGCACCACGCTCACGCTGGGTGAAGTCGCCGAACACCGACAGTTGATCGCTGAGGACTTCGGCCGCAGTACGCACTGCTTCTTCCGCATCGATCGTGCCGTTGGTCTCGATATCAAGGATCAGCTTGTCCAGGTCGGTGCGCTGCTCGACTCGGGCAGCCTCGACCGAATAGGCAACCCGACGGATCGGGCTGAAGCTGGCGTCCAGCACCAGGCGACCGATGGTGCGGGTCTCCTCGTCCGGGCGACGTCGCGCGGTGGCCGGCTGATAACCGTAACCACGCTCGATCTTGACGCGCATGC
>DATJBR010000315.1:0-9705 GCA_035515255.1 Lysobacter sp.
CGCGAACGCGTCGCCCAGCGGTTCGACGAAATCACGCCAGCGCCCCGCCGCCATGCGATCCGGACCGAGCCGGCCGGCGGGCGCGTCGGGAACGGCGATCTGCAGGGCGTTGGCGATCAACTGGGCAATCGCGGCGGGATCGTTCTCGATGCCGTCCAGACGCACCAGGTGGTGCGGCATCAGGTCGCTTTCATGCAGCTCGGCCACCTGCTCCAGCACCCGGGCCAGCCAGCGGGCGGCGACTTCCGGCGACTCCAGCGCGAACGGTGCGGGCGAACCGAATGCGATCCAGTCCAGCAGCATGTCGCGCGGGTCACGCAGGGCGACCACCAGCAACGCCTCGGGCAGGTGCTCCCGCAGCGCCAGCAACAGGGCGTTGTCCCACCACAGCAGCCAGTCGAACACCTGGTCGGGCTTGATCCCGCGGGCCGGCAGCGCGGCCTTCCATTCGCCGATCAGGCCGGCCGGGTCGGCCGAGCCGCCGGACAGCGCATTGATGGTGAGATAGCGCTGGAACAGGTCATTGGGTGGCGTCGGCCCGAAACGGTCGCCATACAGCGGCGCGCCGGCAAGGTGCAGGGTGCCGGTGATCCGCTCGATCAACGACCCCGGCGCGCCCCACAACAGCACCGCGGGTTGTGCCGGACGCTCGCCAATAGTGATCCCGGGCCACTCGCGCCCGATGCTGGGCTCGGCCAGTGGCAGCCGCTGGGACACGACCTCGGCATGCAGCTCCGCCCAGGTCGCGACGGCGGCCGCGGGCTGGCCGGCGGCGTCGAACGTGCGCCCCAGCAGCTGGCGCAGGTTGCGCCGTACCGACTCGTCGGGCGCGCGGGCCAGCAGCGCTTCGACGTGGGACACCGCGGCGTCCGGATCGCGTTCCAGCAGGCGGTCGAGGAGGCGCATCTCGGCGCGCGCGTGGCCGGGCTCAAGCTCGGTGATGCGGGTGGCCAGCGCATCGGCCTGGTCGGTTTCCCCGGCGACGTCATGCACGGTGATCTGCGCTTCCAGTGCCTGCACGCTGTCCGGCATCGCCTGCAGCCAGCGGGCGATCACCGCCTGTGCAGCGTCGCCGGCAAACTCCTCGAACAGCAGCCGGGCGCGCCACAGATCCACGTGCTGCGGATGCTCGGACAGCAGCGCATCCAGCGTACTGCGGGCATCGTCATCGGCACCCAGCCGACGCCAGGCTTCGGAGATCGCCAGGATCGTGCGGCGGTCGCCAGGCAGGGCATGCAGCACCTGCTTCAGGTGGTCGCGCGCGGCTTCGTTGCGACCCGCTTCCAGCTCAAGCTCACCGATCATACGGCGCAGCGCCGGGCTTGCCGCAGGGTTGTCCAGCAACGGGGCGATCTCGTCGGCCGCCTCGCCCGGTCGGCCTTGCCGGCGCAGCAGGTCGGCGATCAGCGCGCGCAGCGGCATCGAGTCGGGATTGGCTTCGAGCACGCCGCGGAACGCCTGCTCGGCGAACGCGAAGTGGCCCTTGGCCAGATAGGCGAAGCCCAGCGAATGGCGCAGGGTCGGTTCGTCCGGCCAGCGCTTGGACGCGGTGCCGAGGATTGCCAGCGCGCGGTCCGCATCGCCCCGACGCAACGCCAGGGTACCTTCCAGTGCGGCGATCTGCGGATGCTCGGGCGCGATACGCGCGGCGGTGCGGGTCAGCCGGTCGGCTTCGTCCAGATCGCCACGGCCGAGCGCCAATTGCGCCTGCACGATGTAGGCCGGGAACTGGTTCGGATCCAGCCCGATGCTTCGCGCCAGCGCCGCCTGCGCCTCGTCGAGCTTGCGCTCATGCAGCAACAGGCCGGCGCGCTCCAGGTGCAGGTCGGCATCTTCGGGAGCAAGCTGGATCGCGTGGTCGATCGCGGCGATCGCCGCGTCGCGATCGCCCGCCAGACGCAGTGCATTGGCGAGCATCCGGTGCGCGGCGGCGTCCTGCGGCTGCTCGGCGACGGCGGTGCGGGCGGCGCTCAGGGCTTCGTCGGCGGCACCGCGACGCAGGGCGTCGATGATCGATTCGTACATGGACTGCTGCTCGTGGTTCGGGCGAATCGGCCATTGTAGCGATGCCGCACCGGTCCCGCCCGACGTCGCGCGGCCCGGCCCACCTCAGCTGGCGTCGGCCAGCCGCTGGGCGATCCAGCGCTCGCCGAACCCCTCCAGATGGCCATTTTCCAGGAACCCGCAATGGCCGCCCCAGGGCGAGATCTCCAGCCGTGCGTCGGACGGCAGGCGGGTGGCATTGAAATCGTCGATCGGGATGACCGGATCGTCGGCGGCCATCAGGATGCTGGCCGGCACCTGCAGCCCGGCCAGCCGGTCGCCGGCAATCGAGTAGCCGTCGAAGTAGCTTTCCAGCGTGCCGTAATCGGTATTGCGTTCGACCAGCCACTGCGTCAGCGGGCGCATCCGCAGGCCCAGTACGTGGTCGTCGAAATCGTACTGCTGCGGAAACAGCGCGCGTTTGCGCTCCAGCGAACGCCGCCACTTGTTCTCGAAATGGCGCATGTACGGGGAAAACCCCTGCTCCATCGCGTCCATCGTGCGCGAGGGATCCAGCAACGGGCAGATCACCGCGACATGCGCGATCGACAGCCCGGCGAGCGGTGCACGCAGGGCCAGCCGCAGGGCGAAGTTGCCGCCCAGCGAATAGCCGCCGACGGTCAGCGGCCGCAGCGGAAAACGGCGGGCGATGTCCTGGGCGGCATGCACCACCTCGTCGATGCGGTTGGAGTGGAACAGGCCTTCGTTGAGGTGATGGGTGTCGCCGTGGTCGCGGAAGTTGAGCCGGAACACCTCGAAACCCAACCCCAGCAGGCGCGCCGTGGTCAACCGCATGTAGCCCGAGTCGACGCTGCCTTCCCAGCCGTGCAACAACAGCGCCAGGCCGCGCGCGTCCACGCCGGGCACGGCGCTGTGCAGACCCTGCAGACGCACGCCGTTGCCGCCGTCGATCAGGTGGGCGGTGGTGACCGCGCCGCTGGCCGCCAGCTGGTGCTCGCCCATCCACTGCCGCATGCCGCTGGAGCCCAGCATCGTCTGCAGGTGCGTATTGCGCAGCCAGCGCGGCGGACGGTAATCGGCGGCGGTCAACATCGGTGGATCCGGCTCAGCCGTTCATTGCCTCGAGGATACGCGCGCGGGCCATCTCGGCGATGCGACGACGGCCTTCGGTCTCGGAGGGCGCGATCGGGGCGAGGAAATGGATCTCGGCCACGCGCGAGGGCTCACCGAGCAGGCGGATGAAGTTGCCGAGGAAACCCTCGCGCCGTGCGAACGCGACCACATGTTGCGCCGCGCCTTTCTCGCCGTACCGCAGCGCCACCGGCTGCACCAGCGCCCCGGCCTCGACCGCCGCCAGGAAGATCCGCGCGTGGAACGGGCCGACCTCGCCGCCGCCGCGGGTCCCGCCCTCGGGAAACACGCCGACGGAGCGGCCCTCGCGCAGACGCGCCAGCATTTCCTGCAGCACGCCGCCGAGGGACTCGGTACTGCCGCGGGCGTGGAAGATCGTTTCCGCACGGCCGGCCAGCCAGCCGATCAGTGGCCAGCCCTGGATCTCGCGCTTGGCCACCAGCCCCATCATCTGCTGGCTGTGCAGGGCGACGATGTCGATCCAGCTGACGTGGTTGGCGACGAACATCGTTCCGCCCGGCAACGGCGTGCCGATCCGGCGCAGGCGGAAACCGAACACCCGCATCAGGCCGGCCGACCAGGCCCGGATCACCCGGTAGTCCAGCCGCTCGTCGCCCAGCCGCATCCCGCGCGTGAGCGGGCTGATCAGCACCAGCACGATCGGCAGGTCGACCAGCAGGTGCCACAACAGCATCGGCACCCGGTAGAGGTAGCGGAAAGCGCGCGCCAACGGCGCCCGGGGCGCCGTGACGCCGACGGGAGTCTGCGGCGTATTCATGGGGGTGAACGATACAGGGCAGCGTGGCGAAACGGTGCCTCGGTCACGGTGGAATCCGACGGCAGGTCCGGTATGGAGTCCAGTCCTGGGCCAGGTGAAGCGACCGATCCCGTAACGCTACGCGCCACCCGCCGCCACGACCGCCAGCGTCAGCCGGGAAATACACGCCAGCCGGCCGCGTTCGTCCTCGATCCGGATCTCCCACACCTGCGTGCGACCACCGACATGGACCGCGCGGGCGGTGCCGGTGACCAACCCGCCACGCACGCCGCGCACGTGGTTGGCATTGATCTCGATGCCGACACAGACGCTGCCTTCAGGCACGCACAGGTTGCCGGCGCTGCTGCCCAGGGTTTCGGCGAGCAGCACCGAAGCGCCGCCGTGAAGCAGGCCGTAGGGCTGTCGGGTGCGCTCATCGACCGGCATCGTGCCGCGGAGGAAATCCGGCCCGACCTCGGTGAACACGATGCCCAGCGCCGCGATCGCGGTGTCGCGGGAAAGCTCGTTGAGGCGTTCGGGACTGGTGCGACGACGGAACGGGCTGGCCGGGCCGTGGTCGGCTGACGGGCTGTCCGTTGTCGGAATCTTGATGGGGGTCTTGGCGGATGCGTTCATCGGACGACGATAGCCGACGATCCGCGCTGCTTCCATGTCGGCGCAGGCCGGTCGCCGCGTGGGCGTCCTGGCAACTGCGCCGATCCTGTGTACTTCGGTCTTGCGACTACATGCCTTGATGCTCTTGCAAATGCATCGGTCTTGCGACTTGCAACCACAGGCTGCGGCTTGTGCGGACGACGGGTGTCAGCTGATGCGGAACATGGACGACCTGGATCCGAACCCACCGCGCCGCGAGCGATTGAGATAGGTGCTGCCACTGGTGTAGCAACCCGCCGCCTGCTGGCTGCTGCGACGACGCGGCTCGTACTGTGCCTGGGGGGCATTCGCCAGCGCGGCCTGGCCGGCGACCGAAGTGACGGCGGAAACCGGGGCGATGGCGGCGTGATTCTGACGCGCACCGATGGAAACAATTGAACGTTTCATTATTTCTCCTTAAATACAACGTTAACAGTAACTTAGCGCTCTTATTGTAGCAGCTCAGCTGAATTATGAATAGGGGCGTCAGCCAAACCTGAACAGGCGTGTTGCGACGTTGTTCACGTAGCTGGGAATCCGCTGGTAACTGTCGTTGCCGGCGTAGCCACTGCTGCTGCCGTAACCGATACCGAAGTCGCGTTCCCGGCGGATGGCGCGGCGGGACGGGGACGTGGCGCGGATGGATCCGGCGGTGTCGATCGCGATCGCGAGGTCGGTTGCCGAGATGGCACGGGAGGCGAAATGCCGGGCGGTGGAGTGGACGTTCATGGCGGGCTTCCTGAGTTAGTGATCTGGTGTGCTGGTAATCTACAACACCTAGCGAGCAACACCATGGGCCAGAAGTCACCCCATCCGGCGCGCTTCAGGCGCCATTGGGTATTGCGAAATGCCGACGGAGTCATTGTTCGAAGCACCGCCCGCTTTCCCTGGGCGGATTGGCCGTACAGCGCCCTGGTGGAGCGACCGCACACGCGGGCGGTCCGCTGCATCCGGATCAGCGCACGGCATCAATGGGATAACGGGGATGCGCCCGCCGGGCGACGGCTACAGGATCGGAGCGAGGCCCGCGCCGAAGGCGGTGAACAAGCGGGTCGGCAGACCCTTCAGGGCCATGTTGACCTCGGGGAAATCGCCGACCGGCCGATAGCACTGGCGGAAGCGCGGATGGTCGGGCGGCAGCGGTTCCGGGCAATCCGCACCGGGGACGAACTCGTAGCTGGTCGCGTAGCGCATCGGCCACAGGTCGAAGACCGGCAGGTATTCGGAGAGCTTTCCGATCGAGTACTCCAGCCCCCACAGCACCGGCGGCTTGTCACGCGGGGCGATCACCCACGAGTTGGCCGGGCTGATGTCGCGACGGATGCTGGCCGCCAGCTCGCCTGCAAACACCGCATCGCGGATCACCACCGCGCTCTCGGTGTTGTAGTGGTCGCCGCGCGGATCGAAGTTGTGGGTGCCGATCACCCCGACCTGCTCGTCGATGACCAGCGACTTGGCGTGCATGCCGATGCGCACGCCGGCGCGTTTCAGCGGCACCCGCTCGTTGGAGTGCCGGCGCAGGTAACGGGTGGCGCCGTATTCGGAATCCAACGGCCGGCGGTAGCGTGCGGACTGCAGCACGCTGCTGCGATCCGGTGGCACGGTGGCGGGCGGCGCAACCGGCGTCTCCACGTACTCCGGCAGGAACGCGCCGGTCGCGGCCAGGTCGATCGGGGCGTCTTCCGGGAACGGCTTGTACTCGTAGATATGGAAACCGAAATCGCGCAGGTAACGGCGCTTGTACTTGTACGACAGCGCGTAGGCGATGAACGCGTCGGTGGCCGCCAGCGAGTTGGTCGAGACCACGATCCGGGGTGGGTCGGGGCGATCATGCAGGCGCTCGAACAATCGCTGCGCCGGCTTCGACAGCACCAGGTACGGCGTCTGCATCAGCACCTCGTCGCGCGCCGACTCGATCAGTTCTGCCAGCGAGCGCGAGGCCGTCGCGTGCTCCAGCGGGGAATCGGCGTGATGCTTGTCGGGGCCGTCGGACACGTACTCCACCGCGCCCACGGCCAATGCGTGATCGGCCAGCCGGGTCTGCACCAGGATCGCGTCGCCGGCGTCCTCGCGCATCGCCTTGGCCCGTTCGGGCCGCTTGAAATCGTGCTCGCGCAGGGCCGGCACCCCGTTGGCCAGCAGGCGCTTGCCGACATCCACCAGCCGCTGCGGCGGCACGCTGCGGCGATTGCTCCAGAACGCCTCGAAGTCCAACGCCATCTCACGCGCGACCGGGCCGGCGACCAGCAGGTCGCGGTCGCGGAAGTTGTACTGGTCGTCCCAGTCGTAATAATCGTCCTGGTAGTTGCGGCCGCCGGTGATGCCGACCGCGCCGTCGATCAGCAGCAGCTTGGTGTGCATGCGCTGGTTGAGCTGGCGCCAGCAGCACGCCGCGGCGATCAGGTATTGCGGGTAGGTAACCCGCGCGCGGCCCAGTACCGGGTTGTACAGCCGGACCTGGAAGTTCCGGTGCGCGCCACCCAGCGCGGCCAGCGTGTCCACGCTCTGCATCGCCGCCAGCTGGTCCATCAGCAGCCGCACCCGCACCCCGCGGCGCGCGGCGGCCAGCAGCTCGTCGAGCACCAGCCGGCCGGCGTCGTCCTCGTCGTAGATGTAGGTCTGCAGGTCGATGCTGGTGGTCGCGCTGCGGATCAGGTTGATCCGCGCCAGCATCGCGTCGGTGCCGCGGTCCAGGATCAGGGCGTAATGCCGCGGTTGCTCCGGGGTCGACTCGGTGAAGGCCTGGCCGGCCAGGCGACGCAGTGGCGAGGGCTGCGCACAGGCATCGCGCGCGGCGCAGGTCGATTCGTCGGAGCGGGCCGCCGTGGCGATCGCGGCGGCGCGGTCGGCCTGCTGCGGCGTCAGCGTCGCGCAGGCGGCCAGCAGCAGCACCGGCAGCACGGTGGCCAGTCGCCGGGTCGCAGCCGCCACGCTCACGGCATCGCGTCCGGCAACCGCTCGTCCTGCAGCCGCACGCGCAAGGTGAAGCGGACCCGATCGGCCAGCACCAGGCGCAGGCCGTCGATGCCGTAATTGCTGCGATCGACA
Organism: Lysobacter sp.; assembly: GCA_035515255.1. Lineage (GTDB taxonomy): Bacteria > Pseudomonadota > Gammaproteobacteria > Xanthomonadales > Xanthomonadaceae > Novilysobacter. The sequence goes on from DATJBR010000315.1 coordinate 7,595, forward strand.
CTGCCGCTGGCAACCGCATCGCAGTCGCGTCCGGGTCGCGAGCAGGTGGACGGGGCGACGACGAAGGTCTCCCTGCGGCTGATCCCGTGCATGGTCAGGCGGCCGCGCAACGGGCCGCCGTCATGGCCAAGCGCGGCGTCGTGGGGTTCGGACACGAACTCGATGTCCGGATAGCGGGCGGCATCGAAGAACCCCTCGCCGCGCGCCAGTTCGGCATAGCGCGCGGAACCTTCGACCTCCACCGCGGCGGTCGCCAGACGGATCCGGATCTGGCTGCGGCCGTCGGGCAGCTCCAGCACCACACCTTCGTAGACCGGGAACCGGCCACGCACACGCTGGCCCCAACGGGTACGCAGCTCGAAACCGAAAGCGGTGTGCGCCGGATCGAAGACGGACACGCCGGTCCGCTCGCCGACATCGGCGGGGTCGACGACAGTGGACTCCACCGCCACCGTTGAGGCACGCGAAGGCGCGGCGGCCGGCAAGGCCAGCAGTCCCAACGCGACCCAGCAAAACAGGTTCCGTCCGAAAGTCACGGCCACCAGAACGCGTCGAGCTGGGCGACACCCGGCTCGATGGCCACATCATCGGGAATGCTCAATACCGCGATCGCCCCCGAAGGCATGCCGCGGTAGTCGCCTGACTGGCCGCTGTTCAACAGCGCGACGAGCTGCTCCAGCCCGGGGTTGTGGCCCACCACCATCAGCCGGCCGGCATCCGGATGCGCATCCACCAGCGCGATCAGCGCGCCGGGGTCGGCTTCATAGATCCCGTCCTCGACGCGCTGCTCGACATAACCGATCACCCCCAGCACGCCTTCCAACGTCTCCCGGTTGCGGCGGGCAGGCGAGCACAGCACGCAGTCGGGCACGAGGTTTTGCGACGCCAGCCAGCGACCGGCGGCCTCCGCCTCGGCCAGGCCCTCCGACGACAACGGGCGGTCCATGTCTGCCTGGCCGACGGTGCTCTGTTCGGCATGGGCATGGCGCAGCAGGATCAGTTCACGCATGGCAGAACCTCAGAGGGAAACGGGATGATGGCGACGCTATTTTCTCAACCATTTCAGCAGCGGCTGCCAATCGGCCTGGTGCTCCCGCACGTGCGCCGAATGGTAGTCGAACAGGCTTTTTCCGAGCCCGCTGAGCAGTACATACGCCTGGCTGTCGCGCAGCTGGCCGACCAGCGGATACGGCCAGCGCTGCAGCAACTCGACCGTCTGCTGGGAAATGCTGGTCCACGGACGCAACCGGTTGGCGACCAGGCCGACCCGCAATTCGCCGCGGCGCACGCGCGGGTGCAGGGCCAGCGAATCCAGGAACGGCACGCTGGCCTCGATATCGAACGTGGACGGCTGCACCGGCACCACCACCGCGTCGGCGATGTCCAGGAACGCCTCCAGCTCACGCGCCATCGCGCCGGCAGGGGCATCGATCACCGTCTGCCCGGTGTCCTCGGGAACCTGCGTTCGCCACTTGCCGCGACGGCTGCCGTCCACCGGCAACACGGCGCTTTCCAGCACCGAACGCCGCTGCGCCCAGCGCGTCGCGGAGGCTTGCGGATCGGCATCGACCAGCACGGTGTTCGTGCCCTCCAGCGCCGCATGCGCGGCCAGATGGGTGGCGATCGTGGTCTTGCCCACGCCGCCCTTGGAACTGGCCACCAGCACCGTCTTCATCGCGTCTCCCGGGGTTGGCGGCCCACGCCGCCGTGCAGAGGGCAGCGTACACCGGGCCGGCAGGAGGTGGTGGCTCCGTCGCGACCTCCATCCCGCCTCGTCAGGACACGCCGCAATGCCGCACAGCATGCAACGGGGCGCGACGGCGGACGGTGCCTCGTTCAACAAGCAGGTTCATCCGGAAATGCTGAGTCCGAAGCTCAACCGTAATGCTCGGCGACGAAACGCTCCAGCTGGCGGGCAGCGGCATGGACCGCCACGAACAGCGTGCCGGGCACACCCGAGGGATTGCCGGCGGAGTGACGATGCCCGGCCGCTTCCAGCGCGGCGGCGGCGGCGGCGAGTCCGGGCGCACCGACCAGGCGCGCGGCGCCCTTGATCTTGTGCGCCTGGCGGATCCACGCGATGTCGTCAGCAGCAGCGCGCGCCGCGTCTA
>DATJBR010000316.1:0-5523 GCA_035515255.1 Lysobacter sp.
CTGCTGGCCGATTCGGAGTTCCGCCACGAACTGGAAGCGCAGATCGAGCCGTTCAAGGGCCTGCTGCTGGGGCTGTTCTTCATGGCCGTCGGCATGAGCGTCGACCTGAAGCTGGTGATGGCCGAGCCGGTGTTGATCGAGCTGATGGTGCTGGCGCTGATGGCGGTGAAGTTCGCGATCCTGGTCGCGGTGGGCATCGGACCGGGCCGGCTGTCGCGTCGCGATGCGCTGCAGCTGGGCAGCGTGCTCGCGGTCGGGGGCGAGTTCGCATTCGTGGTGTTCTCCGAGGCGGCCAAGGCAGGCCTGCTGGAGGCGGTGATGCGCGACCGGCTGGTGGCGGCGGTCGGCGTGTCGATGGCGCTGACGCCGCTGCTGATGATGGCCGTCACCCGGGTGCTGCGCGGTCATCCGGTCGTCAGGCCGCCACGCGATGTCACGCCGCCGCCCGAGGACGGCCATCCGCAGGTGCTGATCGCCGGCTTCGGCCGTTTCGGCCAGATCGTCGCGCGGTTGCTGGTGGCGCAGAAAGTGCCGTTCATCGCGATCGAGCACAGCGCCGAGCAGGTGGACTTCATGCGTCGCTTCGGCAACCCGCTGTTTTACGGCGACCCCGCCAAGCCGGAACTGCTGCGCTCCGCCGGCGCGGAGCACGTGAAGGTGTTCGTGATCGCGATCGACGATCCCGTCGGCAGCCTGACGACGGTGCGGGTGATCCGCCGGCTGTATCCGAACGCCAAGGTGTTCGCCCGCGCCCGCGACCGCCGTCACGCCTGGCAACTCATGGACCTGGGCGCGCACGGTCTGCGCGAGATGCTGTACTCGAGCCTGAAACTCGGTGAGGACGTGCTGGTCGCGCTGGGCATTCCCGCCGACGTTGCGCACGACCACGCGCAACGCTTCCTCGCGCTGGACGAGCGCCTGCTGGAGGCGCAATACCGGGTCCACGACGACGAGGATGCCGTCCTGCAGGCCTCGACGCTGGCACGCCGCGAGCTGGAACAGTTGTTCGACGCCGACCAGGGCGAAGGTGTACTGGGCGGGATCGCGGGCCGCCGCAAACCGCGCGACGGGGCGTGAGGCCGGCGTCCGGCGGACTCAGTGCTGGTCGCGCAGGAACCGGGCCATCGACACGTCACCGCCGGGATGGCCCGGGGTGAGCTGGGCGGCGATATCGACGAAGCCACGCATCACCGCGATCTCGCGCGGACTGCGGTTGAGGGTGTCGCGCAGGTCGGGGTCGGCACCGGCGCGCAGCAGCCAGCCCACCACGCCGGGCAGGCCGTGCAGGGCCGCCAGGTGCAGCGGCCCGAAGCCGCGCGGGTCCTGCGCATCGAGACGGGCGTCGTGGTCCAGCAGTTGTTCGAGGCCGGCGACCAGCACCTCCTCGTCGGCCGCACTGCCCGGTTCGGCACGTGCCCCCAGCAGCAACAGCAGCGGCGTGGCATTGCCGCTGGCGGCGGCACGCTCCATTTCGACGCCACTCGTTTCGATGTCGCCCGCTTCGTTGCCATTCGCATCGACGCCGGCCAGCAGCAGGGTGTCCAGCAACGCCACCAGCCGGGTGCGGTCGCGCGCGCCGAAGCCGAACATCGCCGCGCAATGCAGCGCCGTGCGGCCCTGCGCGTCGATCGCATGGGCGTTGGCGCCGGAGCTCAACAGACGCGCGGCCAGATCGGGCAGGCCGAGCGCGCAGGCCACCATCAGCACGGTCGGGCCGCCCGGCAGGCGCTGTTCGATATCCGCGCCGGCAACCAGCAGACGATCGACGATGTCGACATGCCGCATGCTGACGGCGGCCGACAGCGGCGTCGCTCCCGAGCCGGCGGCCAGCCCGGGATCCGCATGGCGGGCGAGCAGCAGGTCGACCACCGCGCGATGGCCGCCGCCGGCCGCGCGCAACAAGGCGCTGCAGCCCTGGTGGTCGAGCGCATCGACCGGCAGGCCCAGATCCAGCAGGCGGCGCACCGCGTCGGCGTCGCCAACCATCGCCGCCGCGGGCACGTCGGCCGGGTGCAGGCGACGCCGCGGCAACGGCCAGCCGCGCCAATCCAGCCAATCGGCCAGGTCGCGGCGGCCGCTGGCCAGGGCGACGCCCAGCGGGGTCTGCCCGTCGGCCGCCAGCAGGCCCGGCGCGGCACCGTGGGCGATCAGCGGCTTGAGCAGGTCCTCGCGCCCCAGCGCGGCGGCCAGATGCAGGGCGCTCATGCCGCGGCTGTCGCGGGCATCCAGGTCGACACCGGCCGCGAGCAGCCGGTCCAGCAGGCGCGCCCAGCCCAGGCGAACGGCCAATGCCAGCGGCGGATCGCCGGCCGGATTGGGGGCAAACGGATCGGCGCCGCGATCCAGCAGCTCCAGCGCCAGGCCCTCCAGTTCCGGACCTCTCAGCGCCGTGCCGGCCTGCTCACGGCTGAGGCAGGCGGCCAGGAAGCGGGCCAGGCCACCCGCGCCAGCCGGCGACACCGCGTGATCCAGCATCACCCGCAATGAAGCGACCGCAGACGGCCCCTGGATCAGCATCGCGGATATCGGCGTGATGCCGGTGCCGTCCCGCACTTCGGGATCGGCGCCCCGCGCCAGCAGCCATTCCACCTGCTGCGGCGGCAGCGCACTGTCACCATCGTGGAACAGCGCGCCCAGTTCGCGCGGGCCGAGCAGCGCGGCCACGGTATCCAGTGCATGTTCACGGCCGTCTTCCAGACCCTCGCGCAACAGGGTGATCGGCGCGCGGTCGGCGGGAGCGGCTTCCTCGCCACCGCTCACCTGCGACGGAAACGCGTAGGCCGGATCCAGCACCGCCACCAGCGACCAGCGGCCGGTTTCGGCGGCGCGGTCGATGGCGCGCTTGCCGGCCTGGTCGCGCCGTGCGGGATCGACGCCCAGATCCAGCAATCGCTGCACCAGTTCCGGCGTGGTCCGGTCCGCCATGCAGGCCAGCATCAACACGTTGCAGCCTTGCGCCTCCAATGCTCCGACAGCGGCGGGCGCATGCGCCGACAGTTTGTCGAGCAGTTGCTCCAGCACCTCCAGATGGCCGCCCCGCGCCGCCTCGTGAAGGGGGTGGCGGCTTTCCTCGTCCGTGACCGCCGGATCGGCGCCCGCCGCCAGCAGCGCCGCGACGATCTCGCGGTGGCCGGCGCGCGCGGCTTCGTGCAAGGCCGTGCGTCCGGCGGCGTTGCGTGCATTGGCGTGGGCTTTCAACTTGAGCAGCAACGACACCCCCGCCGGATCGTCCTCCTCGCCGCCGGCCGCAGCCAGCAGCGCCGGCTGACCGCCGGCGGGCTCGGGCCTGGCACCACGCTCGAGCAGGAACCGCGCCAGCCGCCAGTTGCCGGCCGCGCAAGCCACCCCGAGCGGGGACAGCCCGTCGTGGTTGAGTGCGTCCAGCTCGGCCGCTGCGTCACGCAGCAGCGCGGCGACGCCGGGGTCGGAGCTGCGCGCGGCGAAATGCAGCGGCGTATTGCCCTCGCCATCGACCGCGCGTGGATTGGCCCCGTTGGCCAGCAGCGTGGTGACCGCATCCGGGCGGCCGTGCCAGCTGTCGCGGGTGGCCGCCAGCAGCGGGGTGATGCCGGCATGGGCCTGGTTGAGGTCGACCCCGCGCTCGATCAGGCCGCGCAACAGGCGCAGGTCGGGCAATACCGCCGCGAGCACGGCCAGGCTGCGCTGGTCGCGATCCTCGGCCGGCGGCGGTGCATGCGGATCGGCACCGGCCTGGATCAATTCCAGCGCGCGCTCGACCCGGCCACCGCGTGCCGCGTCGTACAGCGCCGGCTCCAGCGGCTCAGTCGGCGCAGGACGGGCCACCGCTTCGCCACCCATGGGCGCTGCATCCGCAGCGAGCTCTGCGGCCGGCTCGGCGGGAGCCTGTGCGGGCGTGATGCTCCCGGCGCGCGGATCATTCGCCGTGATGGACTCCTCGCCCTCGGCGCGTCCGGCCTCGGCCAGGTCGTCATCGAACGACGCATCGCCCAGATACTCCAGCGCCTGCGCGGGGGCGATCCGTTGCAACCACAGGTGCAATCCGGCGGATACCAGCACCAGACACGCCACCAGCCACCAGCGCAGGCCGCCGGCCACCAGCCCCGGCCAGGCCAGGCACACGATCGACCCGGCAACCGCCACGACCGCGGACGCGACCGCCAGTCCGCGCCAGGCGCCCAGCTCCAGCCCGCCCAAGGCGCGGCGATGGTCGCCCAGTGCGCCGCCGTCGCGCTCCAGCCCCTGCCACAACGGCCACAACCGCCACAGCGCGAGCAGGGCCAATCCGACCGCCACGCTCAGGCCGAGCGTGGCCAACAGCGAGCCGCCCGCCAGCAGCGCCGACAACGGCCAGCCGACCAGCAACGCAAACGCCGCGACCGTCAGCGCCCACAGCAGCAGCAGCGGGGTGAACTCGGCGCGTAACCTCGCCAGCACCAACGGCGCCTGACGACGCTGGTAACGCGCGCCCAACGCCAGCAGCGGCTGGGCCAGTATGCCGCCGGCCGCCGCGAGCCAGCCGCCGAAACCGGCCAGCGCCGCCAGCACCAGCGCACTCCCGGCCAACACCCCCAGCGGCCAGCGCGGGCGGTCGGGGCGGGGAGGAAGGGACTCAGCCATCGGTGCCCCAATCCTCGGTCAGCGGATCCAGCGTGATCGGCGGCGGCATCTGCACATGGAACCCCTGAGTCGCCAGACTGCCGCGCACTTCCGCGGTGTTGCCGCGAGCCAGCTTCCGTTGCGCGTGCAACTCGACCTGAAGCACGAACTCGAGCGGTTCCAGCACCACGCGCACAGCCTCCGGCACGCACTGGAAATCGTCGTGCGCGGCGAGGAACACGTAGGCGCCGTCCTTGCGGAGGCTCTTGTAGACGTAGGCTTGCATGGGCGGCGGCCGGGGGAAGCTGCGCAGGGGTCGGGCGGTTGCGCAAGCATACCGACAACCCGGGTACGCGCGAACCGGTGCGTTCAGCCACGCGTGGGATAGCGGAGGCATCGATCCATGACCGAAGACCCGCGCGCGCGTTGGCGGCACTGCTAGGCTGGGCCGGTTTTCCCACCATTCATCCTCCAGCCGGTCCTGCCCATGCGCCTTTCCTTCCTCGCCCTTGCGCTGTCGCTCAGCGTGCTGTCGACCTCCGTTACCGCCCAACCGGCACCTGCCACGGGTACCGACATGAGCACCGGCACGCCGATCACGCTCGACCAGGCCATGGCCGACCCGGACTGGATCGGCCCGCCGGTGGAGCAGGCATGGTGGGCGTGGGATGGCCAGCACGTGCAGTACAACCTCAAGCGCGAAGGCGAATCGATCCGCGACACCTGGCAGACCGCCATCGTCGGCGGCACTCCCGCCAGGGTGACCGACGCCGCCCGCGCGCAACTGGACGGTGCCAACCCCGCCTACGATGCCAGCCGCAGCCGGGCCGCGTTCGTGCGCAACGGCGACATCTTCGTGCGCGACCTGCGCAGCGGCGCGCTGACCCAGGTCACCCGCAGCGACGCGCCCGAGTCACGGCCGCAGTGGAGCCGCGACGGCAACCT
>DATJBR010000317.1:0-9462 GCA_035515255.1 Lysobacter sp.
CGCAAGGGCCTGGCGGCGGGCACGCTGGAAGACGGCCGCAGCCTGCCGGTCACCATCCTGCTCGAGGATGGCACGCCGTTCGATCACCAGGGCACGCTGGAGTTCTCCGAGGTCAGCGTGGACCCGGGTACCGGCAGCTACGCCTTGCGCGTTGCGGTCGACAACCCGGAGCACATCCTGCTGCCGGGCATGTACGTGCGCGCCGTGATCGGCAGCGGCGTACGCCCGAACGCGATCCTGGTACCGCAACAGGGCATCACCCGCGACCCCAAGGGCCATGCCACCGCGATGGTGGTCAATGCCGAGAACAAGGTCGAGGTGCGCCCGGTCACGGTCAGCCAGACCGTCGGCGACAAGTGGCTGGTCGAAAGCGGCCTGGCCGCTGGCGACAAGGTGATCATCGCCGGCCTGCAGAAAGTGCAGCCCGGCGCGCCGGTGAATGCCACCGAAGCCGGTGCGCAGGCCGAACAGGCTCCCGGCGAAGGTGCCAAGCCCGAGTCCGCCAAACCAGAGCCCACCACGCCGGCGGCCACCAGCCCCGACGCCGCCACCCCCGCTGATGCGGCCACGCCGGCTGCCGATGCTCCGGCCTCGCAGCAGTAAGCGGAGAACTTCATGGCACATTTCTTCATCGATCGCCCCATCTTTGCGTGGGTCATCGCGATCATCATCATGCTGGCCGGCGGGCTGGCGATCTTTACCCTGCCGATCTCGCAGTACCCGACGATCGCGCCACCGACGGTATCCATCAGCGCCACCTACCCCGGCGCCTCGGCGAAGGTGGTCGAGGACTCGGTGGTACAGATCATCGAGCAGCAGATGAAGGGCCTGGACGGCCTGCTGTACTTCTCATCCACCAGTGAAGCCAGCGGCCGCGCCTCCATCACCCTGACGTTCGAGAACGGCACCGACCCCGACACCGCGCAGGTGCAGGTGCAGAACAAGCTGCAGTCGGCCATGCCGTTGCTGCCGCAGGAAGTGCAGCGCCAGGGCGTGAACGTCAGCAAGTCGGCCAGTGGCTTCCTGCAGGTGATCGGTTTCGTGTCCGAGGACGGCAGCATGTCCAAGGACGATATCGCCGATTACGTCGGCGCCACCCTGGTCGATCCACTCAGCCGGGTACCCGGCGTGGGCACCATCCAGGTGTTCGGCTCCAAGTATGCGATGCGGATCTGGCTGGATCCCAACAAGCTCGATACCTACAACCTTTCACCCGGCGACATCACTGCCGCGGTGCAGGCGCAGAACGCACAGGTCGCGGTCGGCTCGCTCGGTGGCGCGCCGGCCATCGAGGGCCAGCAGATCAATGCCACCATCACTGCGCAGGACCGGCTGCAGACGCCGGAGCAGTTCCGCGACATCGTGGTGCGCAGCAATGCCGACGGCTCGGTGCTCAAACTGGGCGACGTCGCACGGGTCGAGATGGGCTCGGAAAACTACGAGTTCATCTCCCGTTACAACGGCCAGACCGCGACCGGTGTCGCCATTTCGCTGGCCACCGGTGCCAACGCACTGGAAACCTCGGCAGGCGTGAAGGCCACGCTGGACGAGTTGACTCCATTCTTCCCGCCAGGTTTGAAGGCGGTCGTGCCATTCGACAGCACGCCGTTCGTGAGGGTCGCGATCAAGGGCGTCATCATGACGTTGCTGGAAGCGATCGTGCTGGTGTTCCTGGTGATGTACCTGTTCCTGCAGAACTTCCGCGCGACGCTGATCCCGACCATCGCGGTACCGGTGGTACTGCTGGGCACCTTCGGCATCCTGGCCGCGCTGGGCTTTTCGGTGAACATGCTGACCATGTTCGCGATGGTGCTGGCGATCGGTCTGCTGGTCGATGACGCCATCGTGGTGGTCGAGAACGTCGAGCGGTTGATGTCCGAGGAAGGGCTGTCGCCGTTGGAGGCGGCGCGCAAGTCGATGACCCAGATCACCGGCGCGCTGGTCGGCATCGGCCTGGTGCTGTCGGCGGTGTTCGTGCCGATGGCCTTCATGTCCGGCTCGACCGGCATCATCTATCGACAATTTTCCGCCACCATCGTCTCGGCGATCGGCTTGTCGGTGCTTGTCGCCATCGTGCTGACCCCGGCGCTGTGCGCGACCATGCTCAAGCCGATCAAGAAGGGCGAGCACGGCAAGACCACCGGCTTCTTCGGCTGGTTCAACCGCCACTTCGACAACGGCAGCGCGAAGTACCGGCGCGGCGTGCACGGCATCATGGGCCGCTCCAAGCGCTTCATGGCGATCTTCGTGGCACTGGTCGTGGTGATGGGCTTCCTGTTCCTGCGCCTGCCCAGCTCGTTCCTGCCGCAGGAGGACCAGGGCATCCTGTTCGCCCAGATCCTGGCGCCGGTGGGAGCAACCCAGGAGCGGACCATGGAATCCATGGTGAAGCTGGAGAACTACTTCCTGGAGAACGAGAAGGACAACGTCGAATCGGTATTCAGCGTGCAGGGCTTCAGTTTCGGCGGCACCGGCCAGAACAACGGCATGGCCTTCGTCAAGTTGAACGACTGGAGCGAGCGCACCAGTGCCGACACGAGCGCCACCGCGATTGCGGGCCGCGCGATGGCCGGGCTTTCCGGCATCCAGGACGCGTTCGCCTTCGCCTTCGCCCCACCGGCCATTCCCGAGTTGGGTACCGCCGCCGGCTTCGCCTTCTATCTGAAGGACAACGCCGGCCTCGGCCACGAAGCACTGATCGCGGCGCGCAACCAGTTGCTGGGTGCGGCAGCCCAGAATCCGGTGCTGGTCAACGTACGCCCCAACGGCCAGGAGGACTCCCCGCAGTTGCGTCTGGATGTCGATCAGGAAAAAGCAAGTGCACTCGGCTTGTCGACCGCCACCATCAACTCCACCCTGGCAGCGGCCTGGGGCGGCCAGTACATCGATGATTTCATCGACCGTGGCCGCGTCAAGCGCGTGATGGTGCAGGCCGACGCGCCGTTCCGCATGGTGCCCGAGGACTTCAACCAGTGGTCGGTGCGCAACAACGCCGGCGAGATGGTGCCGTTTTCCGCCTTCGGCACCTCGCGGTGGGCGTATGGCTCGCCGCGTCTGGAGCGCTACAACGGCGTGTCCGCGGTCGAAATCCAGGGTGAAGCAGCACCGGGAGAAAGCTCGGGCGCGGCCATGGACACCATCGAACAGCTCGCTGCACAGCTGCCGGAAGGCTTCGGCATCGAATGGACCGGCCTGTCCTACCAGGAGCGCGAAGCCGGTGCGCAGACGCCACTGCTCTACACGCTGTCGCTGCTGATCGTGTTCCTGTGCCTGGCCGCGCTGTACGAGAGCTGGACGATTCCGACGGCAGTGTTGCTGGTGGCGCCCCTGGGCATCCTGGGCACCGTGCTGGCCGCCTCGATGCGTGGCATGGAGCGCGACGTCTACTTCCAGGTGGCGATGCTGACCACCGTGGGGCTGACCAGCAAAAACGCGATCATGATCATCACCTTCGCCAAGGACTACATGGCCGAGGGCATGGAACTGACCAAGGCCACCATGCGCGCGGTGCGCGAACGCCTGCGGCCGATCCTGATGACCTCGCTGGCGTTCGGCATGGGCGTGCTGCCTCTGGCCATCGCCAGCGGCGCAGGCTCCGGTGCGCAACGCGCGATCGGTACCGGCGTGCTCGGCGGCATGATCGTCGGCGTGGTGCTGGGCCTGGTCTTCGTTCCCCTGTTCTTCCTGGTGGTCGAACTGCTGTTCAACCGTGACCTGCGCCAACCCGCCGCTGATGCCCTCGCGGCCGGAGACGACTCCCATGCATAAGCCCCTGATGCATAAACCATTGATCACCGCGCTGGCACTTGCGACAAGCCTGTTCGTTTCCGGCTGCGCCATGCTCGAACCACGCGTGCCCGAAGCCGCGCCCGCGATTGCCGCCGAATGGCCGTTGCCGCCGACCACCTCGGCGGCCCCGGCGTCGGCCTCGACCGATATCTCGGCAAGCGCCTTGCCGGCCACCGCCGGGTCGGTCGCCGATATCGGCTGGCGCGACTTTTTCGTCGATCCCAAGCTGGAGCAGTTGATCGGGCTGTCGCTGCAGAACAACCGCGATCTTCGGGTGGCCGTGCTCAATGTCGAGCGCGCCCGTTCGCAGTACCGGATCCAGCGCGCCGACCGGATGCCATCGCTGGCTGTCGGCGCCGACCTGGTACGCACCGGCGGCGACGCACCGGTCACGGAGACCTACAGCGCCAGCCTGGGCCTTGCCCAGTTCGAGCTGGACCTTTTCGGTCGGGTCCGCAACCTCAGCCACGCCGCACTGCAGCGGTACTTCGCCACCGAGGAGTCGCAGCGCAGCGCTCAGCTGGCGTTGATCGCCGAAGTCGCCAACACCTACCTGACGCTGTCCGCCGACCGCGAACTGCTGCGCATCTCCGAAGCGACCCTGAAAACCCAGGAAACCTCGTTTGAGCTGACCCGCAAACGTCACGAGCTGGGTGCGCTGTCAGCGCTGGAGCTCAACCAGTCGCGCACGGTGGTGGAAACCGCCCGCTCGGACGTGGCGCGTTTTGCCGGCCAGGTCGCCCAGGACACCAACGCGCTGACCCTGCTGGTGGGTGCCACGATCGATCCGGCGTTGCTGCCGGAGGCCTTCGAGCCGCAAGTCAGTGGTCTGGCCGCCCTGCCCGCGGGTCTGCCGTCGGATGCGCTGCTGCGCCGTCCCGACGTGATGGCGGCCGAGCATCAACTGCTGGCAGCCAACGCCAACATCGGCGCGGCGCGCGCGGCGTTCTTCCCGTCGATCAGCCTGACGGGCTCGGTCGGTTCGGCCAGCAACGAGTTGTCGGGCCTGTTCGAGTCGGGCAACAGCGTGTGGACGTTCATGCCGCAGATCAGCCTGCCGATCTTCCAGGGCGGTCGCTTGCGCGCCAACCTGGGCATGGCCACCGCTGACCGGGACATTGCGCTGGCCCAGTACGAGAAGTCGATCCAGGCCGGTTTCCGCGAAGTGGCCGATGCCCTCGCGCTGAGCAGGACCCTGGCCGACCAGCGCCTCGCACAGGAAGCCCTGCTGGAAGCGGCCACCCGCTCCCACGAGCTTTCCCAGGCCCGCTACGACGCCGGCCGCGACAGCTATCTCGTCCTGCTCGACGCCCAGCGCACCCTGTATGCCGCCCAGCAATCGCTGGTGGCGACCCTGCTGGCCGAACAGGCGAACCGGGTCACCCTGTACAAGGTGCTGGGCGGAGGCTGGGTAGAAAGCACATGAGCGAACCGGCGAATGTGACCAAGGCGGAAGCCCGCGTGGAAGCACAGCGCGAGCGGATACTGGATGCCGCGCAGAAGTGCTTCGTCGAGCGCGGTTTCCATGGCGCCAGCATGGCCAACATCGCCGAGACCGCCGGCATGAGCGCCGGGCTGATCTACCGCTACTTCGCGGGCAAGAACGAGATCATCCTGGCGATCGTGCAGCACCAGCTCGAACTGTTTTTGCACGATGTCCAGCTCAACCGCGAGGTCGACATGACCGCCGAGATGATCGGCAGTTTCGGCACCCTCTGCCGCCGTGGCCCGCGCGGCATGAACCCGGCACTGCTGCTGGAGATGTCCGCCGAGGCCACCCGCGACCCGACCATCGCCGCCGCGCTGGACAGTTTCGACACCGTCTTGCGCAAGGCACTCTCCGACTGGCTGAGCAACAGCCCCGAAAGCGGCGGCCTTGGGTTGCCCGCCGATCTGGCCCCGTCGCGCGCACTGATGCTGCAACTGCTGTTTGAAGGGCTGAAAGTGCGCGAGACCCGCGAGCCCGAACTCGATCGGGCACTGCTGGCAAAGGCCTTGCAGGAGTTCGTGCCGCTGCTGCTCAAGCCGTAATCGCGCGCGAACCGCACGCCCCGCCGCCGCGCGGCCAGCGTGCTTAAACCGGCACACCGCTCTACATATGGCCAAGGCCGGCTGACCGGCATGATCCGCGCGCCTGGCCATCTGCGAAAAAGCCTACAAGAGGAACCTCCATGGACAAGCGCCCCCTCGGCCGCAGTGGCCTGCAGATCGCACCGATGGTGTTCGGTGGCAACGTATTCGGCTGGACGGTGGATCAGGCGACCGCCTTCACCCTGCTCGACCGCTTCATCGACGCCGGCCTGGATGCCATAGACACCGCCGATGTGTATTCCACCTGGGTGCCCGGCAATCAGGGCGGCGAGTCGGAGACCATCATCGGCAACTGGCTCAAGGCAGACCCGGCCCGGCGCGAGAAGACCGTCATCATCACCAAGGTCGGCTCGCAGATGGCTCCCGACCGCAAGGGCCTGTCGGCGAAATGGATCGTTACCGCGGCCGAAGACTCGCTGCGCCGGCTGCAGACCGACCGCATCGACCTTTACCTGAGCCATCGCCCGGATCCGGATACGCCGGTGGAGGAAACCCTGCGCGCCTACGAGCAGCTCATCGCGCAGGGCAAGGTGCGGGCCATTGGCGCATCCAACCTCGATGCGACGCAGCTCCGCGAGGCGCTCGCCGTGGCGTCGGAGAAAAGCCTGCCGCGCTATGAAGTCCAGCAGCCGGAGTACAACCTCTACGACCGCGCCGGCTACGAGACCGGGCTGCGCGAGCTTTGCATTGCCGAAGGCCAGGGCGTGATCACCTATTACAGCCTCGCCTCCGGCTTCCTGTCCGGCAAATACCGCTCCACCAGCGACCTGGGCAAGAGCGTGCGTGGCCAGGGCATCGCCCGGTATCTCGACGCGCGGGGCCTGAAGATCCTGCAGGCACTGGACACGGTGGCGGCAAGCCATGACGCCACGCCGGCCGAAGTCGCACTGGCCTGGCTGATCGCACGCGAAGGCGTTACCGCGCCGATCGCGAGCGCCACCACGATCGAGCAACTCGACAGTCTGGTTCGCGCGACCCGGCTGGCGCTCACGGTCGCCGACACCGCCCTGCTGGACAGCGCCAGCGCATAAGGACCCATCCCATGGCGGTCAAGCGATACCCCTTGGCCTACTGGTGTGTGCTGGCGGTCGGCGCGCTGTTGCCCGGCCTCGCCACCGCGCAGGTCATCTGCCCCGAGGACTCCACCCTGGCCGCCTACCCGCCGGTCGTCAGCTTGAGGGTAGACAACGACCTGTTCGCGAACCAGGACGAGGGCTACACCAGCGGCGTGATGCTGAGCCTGGTCTCTCCCAACCTGAAGGACTATGTCGACGACCCGTGTCTGCCGGCGCCAGCACGCTGGTTGAACGGATACCTGCAGCGCATCCAGCCCGAGGGCTTCGACCAGCAGAACATGGTCGTCACTGTCGGCCAGGGGATATTCACCCCCGGGGATCACACCCGGACGGATCTGATCAATGACGACCGGCCATACGCGGGCGCGCTGCTGGTGGGCTTCGGCTACAACGCCCGCAAGGAAAACGAGCTGCGCACCACGCAACTGCTGGTGGGCATGGTCGGCTCCGCTTCGTTGGCCGAACGCGCCCAGAATCTGATCCACGACATGGTCGGCGCGGACAAGTTTCTCGGCTGGGGACATCAACTGCGCAACGAGCCGGTGCTGAATCTTGTCCATGAGCGCTCACGCCGACAGCCGGCGGCTCCGATCGGCCAGGGAGACCTGGAATGGGATGCGATCTCGCACTGGGGCGGAGCGATCGGCAATTTACGCACCCATGCGAATGCCGGCATGGAATGGCGTCTGGGCCACCAGCTTCCGGACGACTTCGGCTCCAGCCCGGTTCGACCGGCCGGCAACAACACCTCGCCGACCATCGGTCAACGCGTGATGCGGGGCTGGTCGTGGCATGGGTTCCTTGCCGTCGATGCGCGGTGGGTGCTGCGCGACCTGACCCTGGATGGCAACACGTTCCGCACCAGCCACCGCGTCGACAAGGAGCCACTGGTCGCCGAAGCCGCGATTGGCGTCGCCATGACATATGGCCGCACCAAGTTCGCGTTCGCGCGCTACTTCCATACCCGCGAATTCGTGGGCCAGCGCAACCCTCCTGCGTTTGGGAGCTTCACGATCAGTCGAGCGTTCTGAGCCGGTACGGCCTGGATGAGCGGATCCGTTGCGTCTCATCCGGCAATTTGCTCGCCTTGCTGATCCAGGCGCAGGTCGCCAGTCCAGGCTCTGGTTTCCTCCATGGACTCCTGCGCTGGAAGGGCAGCCACGACCAACAGGATTCCCGGTCCGGCTTTCGCCGCTGCAAAGCTCAGCAGCCTTCGTACTTCCAGTTCCGGCGCTTGCCTTCGACCATCCACTCGACCGCCTGCAGCAGCCGGCGCTGGCGCGTCTCCGGTCGTTTTGCCTCCACCAGCCATTCCACGTATTCGCGTTTCTGGCCCGGCGGAAAGCCGTCGAACGTCGCCTTCGCCACAGGATTCCCGGCCAGCGCTGCCGCCAGATCGTCAGGCACTTCCAGCACAGGCCTGGGCGCGGCCGTCCTGGTCGGCGGTGCCTTTACGCCATTGTCGATGAGGCGCATCGCCTGCCGGAGGTAGCCGGTCATCTCGTGCTTCCCCGGCAGATCGGCGACAGCGGTCAGGCGTCCGAACTGGCCCATCCCTTGGCGATGTTGGTCGCCGCCAACCACCAGCGCGCCGTGCCAGAGGTTGAACGCAGCGTGCTGCTTGAACGCCGCCATGCCGCAGAGGATCTTGCCCTTGTAGGTAAAGCTCGGCGCGCTCCACTTCAGGGTTTCCCGGGCCTCCGGGCAGGCTTCGTGCACGAGCTCCCGCAGTCGGGTCAGGATCGGCCGGGCGAACTCGGCGGCGTCGGCGATGTAGGCATCGATACGCGGGTCGGGTTGGGCCATGGGAAAACTCCGGGAAATCAGGTAACGGATGCGACCCATGCTGCATGCGAGCGACGGCGGTGGGAATACCCGTGCCCTGCGAAGGTCGCGCTCAGCCCTGTCGCAGCGGCCACTGCCCCAGCACCGTGTAGGCATTGTGTGCGCCCAGCTCACTGTGGATCAGCACGAACGACTCCACCCGCCACGGCAGCGGCGTGATCGCAGTCGACGGCAGCGGTCCACGGGCGTCGCGCAGCACGGTCACGTGCGGCACCAGTTCCTTGCCTGAGCGGACCCGCACGCCGGCCTTGGCCAGTGCCACGCCGAGCCCACTCCACAGCGCACGCAGGCCATCGGGCATGACGCCGGTGCCCAGCCACCATGGAATCGAAGCGTTGCGGAAGCTGCCGGCGCGATCCAGCAGCAGCTCGAACGGACGCACATCGACCGTCGCCGCTGCGGTTCGGGCCTGATCGACCAGTGATGGCGGCAGCACGTCGAAATCGCCCAGATATTGCAGGGTCAGGTGGTAACGATGCGCCCCGATCCTCCGTCCGCCGGGGGTGTGTTCGTGCTGCAGGCGCGCGGCGGTGTCGGCGATACGCTGGCGCAAGCCGTCATCCGGCCACAGGGCGAAAAACAGCCGGTGGATCGAGTTTCCGGGAGCGGCGAAACCGGCCAGATCGAGTTGCTGCATGTCGTCGCTATCGGCTCAGTCGGC